>JACQGS010000112.1 GCA_016199405.1 Chloroflexota bacterium
AAGACGATATTTGAAACCAAGCATGTGTGAGAGGTACAGTTGGAAGACTTGCAAGCAAAACTCACCGAACTGAACAAAAAAATCACGATGCTTCTGGAGCGCCTTTGACATCGCGACCAAAGAAAAACGCGTCGCGGAAATGGAACGCGCGTCGGCGCAGCCGGATTTTTGGAACGATAATGTCGCCGCGCAAAAGGCGATGCGCGAACTGACCGCGCTAAAAGACGAAGTCACGACGTGGCGCAATCTCGCGCGCGGCGCGCAGGACGCGCTCGCGCTACTCGAGATGGCGATTGAGGAACAGCACGCTGAGACCGCGCAGGAAATCGAGACCGAAACCGCCGCGCTTGAAAAGCAACTGTCCGCGCTCGAGTTCAATTTGCTTTTCGCCGGCGAGTTCGATCGCAATAACGCGATTCTTTCGATTCATGCCGGCGCGGGCGGCACCGAATCGCAAGATTGGGCGGCAATGCTCATGCGAATGTTTTTGCGCTATGCTGAATCGCGCGGATACCAAACGGACATCGTCGAGGAAACGCCGGGCGAAGAAGCCGGCATCAAATCGGTGAGCATCGAGATGGTCGGCGCGTACGCGTACGGACGATTGCGCGCTGAACGGGGCGTGCATCGGCTCGTGCGGCAGTCGCCCTTCGATGCGAATCATCGGCGGCATACGTCGTTCGCGCTGGTCGAAGTTGTTCCGGAAGTTGAGGATGCGGCGGAGATCGAAATAAAACCGGAGGATGTGAAGGTGGACGTTTATCATGCGTCGGGGCACGGCGGGCAGAACGTGCAAAAAGTTTCGACGGCGGTACGGCTGACGCACGTTCCGACCGGCATCATCGTCACGTGTCAGAATCAGCGTTCGCAATTGCAGAACAAGGAATTCGCGTTCAAGGTTTTGCGCTCGCGTTTGATCGAAGCGGAAATCGAACGGAAAGAGCTGGAAAAAATGCGGCTCAAAGGCAAGCACGTCGAAGCCGGCTGGGGCAATCAGATTCGCTCGTACGTTTTGCATCCGTATCAAATGGTGAAAGATCATCGCACCGAGCACGAAACGTCGCGCACCGATTTAGTTTTGGACGGCGACCTCGACGCGTTCATCGAAGCGTATTTGAAATCGCAAGTCGGACAGATTTAGCCACAGAGGACACAGGGAACACAAACACCGATTAATCATGGTTTGATGTGTTCTATTTTCACGAGAGAGAGGAGAGCGAGAAATGGAACCGCGTGATTTGCAACAGTTGCTTGAGAATGCAGACCAAGCGGGCGTGCGGCTGGAAATTATTGGCGGCTTGCCGGTGTGGGAAGCATTTCCCGCGATGAAACATCAAGAGGCAATTTACCGGATTCGCGCGGGCATTAAATCGGCCGCATCCGGGGCAGATACCGGTTGCGAAGGTTTCCACCTCTCGGATGTCTACATTCGTTTTCCTGACGGTTCGCTTAGGCGTCCAGATATTTCCATTTTTTGCCGCCGCCCCAGTGAAGAAGAAGAAGCCATCACGCTCGTGCCCGAAGCAGTCATCGAAATCATCAGCAAGGGTTATGAGGCAAAGGACATGGAGATTGCGCCCTACTTTTATCTCGCGCAAGGCGTGAAAGACGTTGTCATCTTTGACCCCTACACGCTGTTTGTCCTTCACGCGCGACGCGACGGACGACAATACTATACTTCGCCAGCGACCATTCAGTTCGAGTGTGGATGTCAATGCGAGGTTTGAAAAAAGTGCAAGTCGGACAGAATTAGCCACAGAGGACACAGGTAACACAGAGAAAGAGAGAAAAATAAATTGTAGGGGCGACCCTTGTGGTCGCCCTTTTTATTTCACCGCGAATTTGCCCAAAACAATAATCTCGCGCGGCTGGAATTCCTCATCCAGCAACAACGCGTCAATCCCCTGTTCGGCTTGATACATCAACAACTGCACCGAATATTCTCCCGGTGCAATATCACGCGGAATTTCGATTGTAAATTTATCCGGCACTGGCACACTCGGCGTCCACAGAAAAGTCGAAACGACCGGCTCACGATCCTGCGCCGCGATTTTATTTCCGCGCGCATCCACGACTCGCACCGATGCGGAATAATACACGTCAATTTTATTCAACGGCAGCCACCTCAAATCCACCGCGATGGACTCGCCGCGCGCGTATTCTGATTTCAACGGCGCGCTCAACGCGACCCGCGCCGGCAGCACTACCTGCCGCACCGATTCGCCCGCGCGCACTCGCAACTCTGCCGATAAATTCCACTCACCGATCGCCTGCCCCGACACGCGCAATTGCTGTGGATAATCGCCCGGCTTTTCAGGCGCGAGCAGCTGGATTGGAATGATGGAGACGGTGGAAGTAACGAGAGGAAGGAAGACCTCTCTCCTCACCCCCTCGGTCCCCCTCTCCTCTCCCCGAATCAGCGAGAGGAGAGGGGGAGGTGCTGGCTTGATGGCAAAGCTGCGTGCGGCGCGATTCTTGACGATGATGAACGCGGTGAAATTAGAATTCGGCGCGACCGGATTTGGAATGTACAGCCGGGCGTCGAGCGCGCTGGCGTCCATTGCGCGCGGCGCGACGCGGTAAATATAGTCGTCGCCAAATTGCTGAACGAGTTGCACGTCCAACGCGTGCGTGATTTGCTCTCGGCGCGTATTCCAATCCGGAAACTGTTGAGCGTGCACGATAACGTATTGGACATCGAACGCTTGGAGCAAACTGACCGCGCGCTCGCTCGGAAAAAATTTCATTTCGTAGGCAATTTCGCCACGCCGTGGCGGATTGAATCCGCTGTAGCCGTCCGGCGTTTTCTGCCAATGTACCGTCGAGAGATATTGCGGCGTGAGATTGAGTGGCGCGCTCGGATCGCTCGCCAGCATCGGCAATTCGAGGATGATCGTCGGCGGTTGTTGAGCGAGCCAGCGCGCGTACGCCGGAATCGCGCTGCCGGTCGGAATCGGCGTGATGTGCATGGCGGGGATGCTCAAGTACTCTAGCGCGAGAAGGGGAATGAGGAGATACGTCATGCGTATTGCGTATTGCGTATTGCGTAACTTGTAATTCGTATTTCGTAATTCGTATTTCGTAATTCGTTTGATTTTGATTGTCGCTTGAATTCGGGCTAGTCCAATGCCGGCGAGAACTGCAAGCGCGAACATCACGAGCGCGTCGAAGCGGACCGGCGCGCGGAGTGCGCGCAGCAGCGGAATAAAATCGTAGAGCCACCGATAGGGCAGGATGATGTCGGTGGGTTGCGTGGGCGAGAGATAGAGGCGGGGACCGAGGGAAAGGACAAAGGCAAAAGCCAAAAGGAAAAAGTAAAACCATCTCGCGCGGTTTCTCGTTGCGACAATGCCGAGGAGTGCAAGCGCAGACGCGATGAAGCCGAGAAAAAGGTTGTCGCGCGGATAGCCGCCGGAAAAAATCGGCGGGCGCGGCGCAAGCAGATTGCCGTACAAGAGATTTTGTGGCGAAACTTCCGCATACAATTTCAAGCTCGCGCTGAACGGCTCGTTCTCTTGAATCTGGCGTTCAAACCCTAGCTCGCGCTGAACTTGCAGGTACGGCAGAAAAAATGGCGCGACGAAGATCGCGATGAGGGCGGCGGAGAAAAACAAAGAGACAAGAGAGTGAGAGATTGAGAGATTGAGTGATTGGGTGATTAGGTGATTAGGTTTTTTGCCCTTGAGCCATTTTGGAACGAAGAACCAAAATAAATAAAGTGCGACTGCAAAGCCGGCGAGAAAGGCGTAGTAAAAAGACGATAGGGCTTGCAGCGCAAAGAAAAGCGCAAAGAGAAATGAATTGTGAATTACGAATTTAGAATTTAGAATTCGCCTCAGCCACAGCATCGCCAGCGGCAGCCAGCCGAAGGACAGCAATTGCACTTGGGCGAGGTTGCCCAGATTGTATGGATTGAACGCGAAAATAATTCCAGCAACGATGCCGGCGCCGCGCGCGCGCGTGAGATCGAAAACAAAAAGGTACATCGCATACGCGGCGAGCAGGAACGAACCGAGCAAAACGAGATTGTAGCCAAGAATTGTGTTATCGAAGGCGATGCTGAAAGGGAGCGCGAACAATCCTTGCGGTAAAAGGGTTTCAGAAAATGCGAGCGAGTTGGCATAGGGATAAAAAATATTCGCGTTGAACAGTTGCAGCGGATCGGTGATCAGCGCGTGCCCGACCCAGGCAATGATCCACGTATTGAGCAGCGCATCTTGCTTATCTTCGACCGCGGTCGCGAGATGCCGGACGAGCGGATTCGTCATTCCGAGCGTCAGCGCAAAAAAAATCGCGAGCGCGAGCGCGTCGCGGCGCAGGGGCGAGGCGTTCGCCGCGTCTGGATTTCCGCGAGAAGTGAGTTGGCGCATGCCAGTCTTGTTCTCGGTTACACCCGGTTTTGGCGAATGCCTCGCCCCTATAGATGCGCGGCTCAACTCAACAACCCCGCATGCCAATCGCGCGCGTTCCATTTTTCGCGCAACTGCGCGATGAAATCCGCGCGGAACGCCGCGTCTTGCAATTTGGGCTGAAGAATTTTCCAGACTTCTTCCGCGTCGAGATCGCGCGTGCCCAGAATCTCTTGGACGTACTCGTCCACGCGTACCCGATACGCTTTCACATCGGGAATTCCAATCTCATCGATAATGTCTTTCATATGTTGAACATAGTAAGGCATCCAGACCTCCGCGCACGATTATATCAGTATCGGCGCGCGCCGCCAAAAAGATTTTTATCGCGGCAGAGTTTGTGCTATAATAGAAATATCCGGAGAGGTCGCATAGCCCGGTCTAGTGCGCGCGACTCGAAATCGCGTGTGGGCGCAAGTCCACCGGGGGTTCAAATCCCTCCCTCTCCGCTCAGGGAAAGTGACGAGTGGCAGGTGACGAGGTAATCTAATTCTCTCTTATCCCATGCCACTTGTCCCCTGTCCCTTCTTCTTGGAGAGGTCGCATAGTTTGGCCTAGTGCGCACGCTTGGAAAGCGTGTAGGCGATGAGCCTCGCGGGTTCGAATCCCGCCCTCTCCGCCAGCGTC
>JACQGS010000108.1 GCA_016199405.1 Chloroflexota bacterium
AATGCGCGCGCTGTCGCGTATCATCAGCGTGGCGAGATCACGCGTCTCGTTCGTGGTATGCACATCGCCGGCAAAGCCACCGCGTACCAGTGTGGGCAAATTGCCGCAATGATCGATATGCGCGTGCGAAAGAATAACGGCGTCGATCGTCTTTGGATCGAAGGGGAAATGCGCGTTGCGTTCACTCGCTTCGGCGCGATGCCCTTGAAACGTGCCGCAGTCGAAGAGATAACGCTGCGAGTTCGTTTCGAGCAGATGCATCGAGCCGGTGACCGCGCGCGCGGCGCCGTGAAATTCAAGTTTCATATCACTTTGGTTGGGCTTGGATTTTCTGCAATGCGTCACGCACGGTGACAAATGGCTGCGAATTCCACAACCACTCGGTTCGAATTCGAAATCCCGGCACAGCGATTGAAGTAACCCAACCCTCTCGGTCTGGCATCACCGCCGCAAAACGCTTGCCTTGGCGTTGATAAAATTCGGTGCCGGCGGGACCGTAAGGATCGAGCAACCAAAACTCGCGCACACCGGCGCGCTCGTATTCGCGGAATTTGCTTCCGCGATCGTATAGGGCAGTGGATTTCGACAAAACCTCAACCACGAAATCCGGCGCGCCGAAAACGCCTTTGCTTTGCAATATTTCAAGCCGCGCGCGGGAAACGAATAGAATGTCCGGCTCAAACGTCTGGTCGTCATCAAGTTGCACGGGCGTCCGCGAACCGCGGACCTCGCCCAATTTGTTTTGCTCAACAAATTCAGCGAGTAGGCGGAGTAGAAATAGCAGTAGACGTTCGTGAATCTCTAGCGGCGGTGAAGGCACGATCAACGCTCCGTCAATCAATTCGGCTTTGCGGTCTTCGGGCGCGTCGCGGAAGAATTCTTCGGCGGTCATCCGCTCCGCGACCTCGACGCGGCTGAGTGTCATCATACGATCTCGCCTCTCGGCAGAGTATAGCATAGACCCTACAAGGGCGCAAAAATTATGCGCCCTCCACATCCCGCGCGATCTCTTCCATTCCTAGCGCGATGAATTTTGCGCGCGATGGCTTGCCGCTTGCCCAATCCCAATCGCGCGCGGCGTAATATTCGCGCAGCATCAAATCAAAATCCGGCACGTGCCGATCCGTGCCGCCCTCGCGCAGCGCGCGCAGCATCAGTTCCGGCAATTTCTCGGCGCGGCGCGCGTCGTACCCGAGTTTCAGATTGAGCGCGCGCTGCAAATTCCAAGTGCGCTCGCCGTAACTCAACACATTTCCCAAATGTATATCATAACCGGTCGCGGCGGAAAGCATTTCGCAAATTTCTTGCACCGGCGGATTCGGAAAATAGCACAGCACCAGCGCATTGTTGAACGCGCGCCAATCCTGATGCCGCGCGACCAGCGCGGCTTTGCCGGCGCACTCAAACCGATCCAATGCCGGAATTCCCAAATCTTCCATCGGCCGCCCGGTTTCGACAATAAAAAAATCGGATTGATTGTGACTCGCGCCAATCGGCGACGTCGCGTACGCCACCGCCATCCCGCTGTTTGCGCGCGGGTCATGCAGCGGAACTTCCATTCCGTTGATCTGCACCGCGAGCCCTTCAACGCCGTAGCGCGCGCCCAACGCTTGCGTCCCTTCCGCGAGCACCGCGCCAAAGTTTTGGCGCGCCGCGATCTCTCGCACGAGTTTCAGCGCGATTTGCGGATCGCCCCAGCGCAAATCCGTGCCATCCAAATCTTGGCGCGGCAGAAGATCCAACTCGCGTAGGTACGTCGCAAATGCAATCGTCGCGCCGGCGCTGATCGAATCAATGCCGAGCGCGTCGCACTGCGAGCCGATGTAGGTCGCCGCGTGCAGATCGTCATTGAGGATGAGCGAGCCAAACGCGGCGAGCGTTTCATACTCGGGACCCTCGGCGTGCGGCAAAGCGTGCCCGGCGGCACGCTCTACTTTGCGCCCGCACGCCACCATGCACGCGTGGCACGTCGAGCGACCGGACAAAATGGTTTCCGCGAGCACGTTGCCGCTGATTTTTCCGTAATCGAAAGTGCCCTGCGTCCAGTATTTCGTCGGCACATCGCCGAGCAAGCCGAGATAATCAATCGTGCCGCTCGTGCCGACGGCGCGATACATTTCCGTGGAAAGATCGTGGCTGAGATATTTTTGCGCGGCAAGCATGGCGGCGTTGAATCGCGCCGCGTCGTGCAGATACACCGGATTTTTTTGCTTGTCGCCGCGCACCGCAATCGCTTTCAAGTTTTTCGATCCCATCACCGCGCCCATGCCACAGCGTCCGGCGATGCCTTTCTTCTGATGCTTGCCCGCGCCCGACGCGAGGATGAGCGCATAGCGCACCAAATTTTCGCCGGCGGGTCCGATCGCGGCGACAATCGCGCGGTCGTCGCGCAATTCCGCGCGCACCGCGTCGCCGGTGGCGTACGTGGTCATGCCGCGCAAGCGCGCGGCGTCGCGCAGTTCGATTTTTTCCGGCGAGATCGCCAAATAGACCGGCATCGGCGATTTGCCGCGCAGAATAATTCCATCATAGCCGGCGAATTTGAGTTCGGGCCCGAAGAAATTACCGGCATTCGCTTGCCCGTACAAGCCGGATTGCGGCGAACGCGCGCTGACGGTAAATCGCCCCGCGCTTGGCGCGCCGGTCGCATCGAGCGGTCCGGTCATAAAGATAAGCGGATTGTCCGCGCCAAGCGGATCGGTCGCGGCGGAGATTTCATCGTACAAATAACGCGCGGCAACGCCGCCACCGCCGAGGAAATCGCGCGCGTATTTTTCGTTGAGCGATTCGGCAGAAATTTTGCCGGTGGTGAGATTGACGACGAGAAGTTTGCCGGTGTAAGAGTTCAGAGCTCATCCCCCGGCCCCTTCTCCCGAACAGTATCGGGAGAAGGGGAGTGAATCGTTTGCAAAATCTTTTTGACCACCGCTGTTGGACTTTTCATTATTTCTTCATTCTTGAATCGCAAGATGCGAACGCCGCGTTTTTCCAAATACTGTTTTCTTTGCTCGTCATGCTCCATTTGTTCGCGGCTCAAATGAATACCTCCGTCGGCTTCGACTTCAAGTTGATGCTCGACGCAAAAGAAATCGAGAATGTACGGACCAAACGGATGCTGCCTCCGAAATTTCAAACGCGCGACGCGGCGATCGCGGACAATATCCCACAACTTTTTCTCGGCTTCGGTCATTTGCTTGCGGAAAGTGCGCGCGGATTGGACCGCGCTTGCAGTGGGCTTACCGCGAGTTTTGCGCGTCATGCCTCACCCCCCTGCCCCTCTCCTATTCTGCGAATAGAAGAGGGGGAGATTGAAACCTCATTTGAACCGCAAGTTTCTGAATATCCCAGCCGCATTTTTTCAGCACCCCTCGCCTGATCTTCAGGGAGATATTGAAACCATATTAGAATCGCAAATTTCTAAAAATTTCAGCGGCATTATTTCAACACTCCCCTTCTTCTGATCGAAGATCAGGAGAAGGGGCTGGGGGGATGAGGCGGTATCCGCGCCATTGCATACTCCGCGAGCGCGGTAATTGTCAAACTCGGATTCACGCCGGGATTTGCCGGCATGATCGAACCGTCCACAACATAAAGCCCCGGATAATTGTGCACTTCAAAATTCAAATCGACGACGCCTTCGTCGGCAGTCCGACCGATCGGCGCGCCGCCGAGAATGTGCGCGGTCGTCGGCAAATTCAGCAAGCCCTCATTGATCGTGCCTTGCGGAATGCTGTTCGTTTTCTGCGCGAACAGACGCGCGACGCGATGCCCGACCTCCAATTGCGCGGAAATCGCGCGCGCCGAATCCTTTTCCGGCTCGGACACCAGCCCGCGCCGGAAGAGCGTGAACAAATGCCGACCCAAACGCACGCGCAGCATATTGTTACGCGTCTGCATCACCAGCAGAATCACGGAACGCCGCGCCCAGCGCCCAAAAAATTTCGAGTTTAGAAATTCGAGCGGATGCCGCGCGATCACCGCGAGCATTTTTGCCGCGCGCGCGATCAAATTACTGCCCGCTTCGATCAGCGGCGCGCCCATCAACACCAGCATCAGCGACGATCCATCGCGATAACGCACCGGCTCGATGCGCGTTTCATCGTCCGCGTCAAAGATCGACGTGATCGCGACGCCTTCCGAAAAATTTCGCGCGCCGTCGCGATTGATTGCCCCAAGCAATTCTTCGCTATTCGTGCGCACGCGCTGTCCGAGACGCGGCGAAATGTTCGGCAACGTCCGCGCGATATCGCGGCAATAAAAAAGCAATTCGAGCGTGCCGATGACGCCGGCGGCGAGGACGACATTCCGCGCGCGCACGCGCCGCGGCGATTTTCTAAAGAGCGCGGTCGATTTTTCGTAAACAAGTTCATAGCGCGCGCCGTCGGCTTGATCGGCAAGCGGAATGATCGCGCGCGCCTTTGCCTCGGCGCGGATTTCCACGCCGCGTTTTTCGGCAAGGTGCAAATAATTTTTGACGAGCGTGTTCTTGGCATTGTGCGGACAGCCGGTCATGCAGCCGCCGCAATGAATACAGCCGGCGCGCGCCGGACCTGCGCCGCCAAAAAATGGATCGGCAACCGTTTCGCCGGGCGCGCCAAAGAAAACGCCGACATCGGTCGCATGAAAACTCGCGCCGCGCCCCAGATCGTCCGCGATTTGCGCGAGCGTGTGATCGGCGTTCCACAAGCGCGGATTGCGCGCGACGCCGAGCATTCGCCGCGCGGTGTCATAATGCGGGCGCAAAATATTTTTCCAATCCGCGAGATCGCGCCACGCCGGATGATTAAAGAGGCGATCGTCCGGCTCGATCAAAACATTTGCGTATCCCAAACTGCCGCCGCCGACGCCGCTGCCGTGCAACACGAGCACGCCGTTCAGCCACGTCATTTCGAGAATGCCAAAGCATTTGAGCGCGGGCAGCCATAGATATTTCCACACGATCCAATTCGTGCGCGGAAAATCTTGATCGCGCCAGCGTTTGCCGCGTTCGAGGACGAGCACGCGATAATTTTTTTCCGCAAGGCGTAACGCCGAGACGCTGCCGCCAAAGCCGGAGCCGATGATGATAAAGTCAAAAGTCTCTGATGGCATGGGAAAGTTGTCTCGTTGAAAGGCAGAGGAGCAAGGGGGAGAGGTGCTGGGGAGAAAAATCCCCTCTGCTCCCCAGCGCCCATGCTCCCCGGCTTGCTTTGCTCACATTGCGAATTCCGTCGACACGCGCGTGCACGCTTTCACCAACTCGGTCGCGGCGCGGACATTCTTCATCACCTGCACGAGATTGCCTTTGAGTTTGAATTGCCCGGTCATCAGTCCTTGAATCGGATCAAGTTGACCGCTGACGACTTTTTTCCATTTGGGATAGAGCCCGGCCATTTCGAACGCCGGATTTTTTGCCGCGCGGTCGGGGACGAGAAAGGCGTCGCGGCATTTGCCGTGCCACAAATCCATATAGAGATAAACCGGCTCGGTCTGCGCGCCTTCGGGCTCGATCACAAAATAGAAATCGCCTTCCCAATCTTTGGCGGCGTCGGCGTACGCGGCGCTTTGGTTCAATTCATTTCGGAGTGCCTTGATCCATTCGTCGGAACCGAATTGCATGGAATCATCTCCTTAGAATTCTTGATGCAAGGGCGACCACGAGGGATCGCCCCTACATGTTTGCCGGATTATAACACAACGCGCGGCGACGCAATAACCATTTGACCCACACGCGGCGACGCGCTAAAATGATTTCTAATGAATCCCAATCAACTTCGCTCCCTCCCCTCCATTGACGCGCTCTTGCAAAATC
>JACQGS010000107.1 GCA_016199405.1 Chloroflexota bacterium
AGCGGCAATTACGTGGACGACAACTACGACATCGAAAATCTCAAGCCGATTCCGCACGGCGGCATTGTTTTGAACGCGATTCAAAATGCGCGCCTGCAAGGCAACACCGCGAATGGCAACGTCGCCGGCATGCAGATTCTGAATTCGTCCAAGATTCGCGTTCAGCAAAATATTGCCAGCCGCAATCGCGGTTGGGGCATTTATCTGTACGGCACGACCGCGAGCGTGATCTATACAAACACGGTCGACTACAATAACAGAACATGCCCGCGTCCAGGCGGTGGCACATGGGAGGGTTGTGGCTCGGCGGGCATCGTTCTGACGCAACAATCCGACCGGAATATTATCGGTTGGAATATTCTCACCGCTAACGGTAATGGAATCTATCAGGGAAACACGCCCGCATCCGCAAGTAATGACTTGGAGATTAGAAACAACAAGATTTCCAATAGTATTGCCAATGGGATCGAAGCAACCTTTAGCTGGCGCAACTATATTCATGATAACGAGTTCAGCGATGACGATTACGGGGCTTGGCTCGGCTATTCGAGGGACGGCCGATTTGAATTCAATACCGTGAAAGGATCGCGGTCGAGGAGCGTTCAAGTAGACAATGGACAGGGCTGGAAGGTTTTTGACAACACCATTGTGCGACGGGATGCCATCGATGACCGATTTGATGGAAGGGATATTCTGTTCCAGCCGGTTCAAGGGGGAACCTGCAAGAACAATCAATTTAGCAACAACAAACCGATCAGCGTCACAATCGAAACGCCGGGCTGTCAATGAAAAAGGGATTGGTTGCGCTCGTTGTTGCGGGAGGACTGATTATCGCCGCACGCTCTTTCATTTCCGATTCTACGCGCGCTGCCCGCGCCGAGCCGCTCGCGCAGACCACCGCCACGCCCCGCCCGACCGAAGAGCCGACCAAATCGCCGTACGTTTTCCCCACGCCGATTTTCATTCCGACCTTTCCGCCGGATACGCTCGCGCCCACGGCAACACGCGTGACGCCACCCGCTGGCGCGCAAACGTACACGATTGAAGCCGGCGATAGCCCCTGGACGATCGCGGGCAAAGTTTATGGCGACCCGACGAAATTCCGGCTCATTATGGACGCCAACGGAATTACCGATCAAACGCGCTTGCGAACCGGTCAAGTCTTGATCATCCCACCTTTGAAACCGCTCGCGATCGCAACGGCAACACCTTTGCCGATCGCGACCGTAACCATCGCGCCAACCATCGCCACGCTTCCTACCGCGACCATTGCAAATCTTCCGACGCCAACTTCCGCGCCTGCCGCATCTGCCAACGATCCCATTCGCGTGGGGCTGACAATTTTGGCGGGCATTTTGCTAACTGCTTCTGCTGGCGCTGGCGCGTTGGCATATCTCACTTTTCGCCGCGCGCAACGCTTGCCGCCGATTCGTCCCCTTCAACCCGTGCGCGTGATATTGCCGCCGCCGGAAACGTTGAAGAAAAAATAATCCCTTCGGGATGCTAATCCGAAGGGATTTTATTTTCTCAGTTCTTGAATTCGATCCGCGCTAGCGCCCTGAATCCGCACCAACTTGTGCCGCGACTTCAACCCGCTCACGATTTCGATCTGCGCGCGGCGAACGCCGAATGCTTGCGCGAGGAACTTGACCAGCGCATCGTTCGCCTTGTCGTCAACCGGCGGCGCGCGCAATTTGATTTTGATCGCGTCACCGCTCGCGCTGACAATCTCATCGCGCGGGGCGCGCGGCGTGACATGAACATTGAGCGTAATAGTGGCTGGAGGCATAAGGTCGGGGCATAGATTTTACAAAGTTGTCTGAGAATTCACCACGAAGGCACGAAGACACAAAGTGTTGGCATTTACGCTCAAGAATTTGCTCTTCCCTTCGTGACTTGGTGTCTTGGTGGTAAGAATTAGCGAATCAACACGCCACTCGCGAAACGCGCCAAGCCCAACGCGGCGAGCCAATTCCCCAATGCTTCATCGCCAGTCGCAAAAATAAAAACCGCCGCGTAAACGAACGCAAACGAAACAAAGAACCCAAACGTCGCGGCGGCGATCCACCCGGACGAACCGCGCACAATCTTGCGCAGTGCGTAGACCATCAGCGGCATTTCCGCGAGCGCGATGAATAGCAAGCCCACGAACACAATTCCCACGAGCGGTGGTCCCGAAAGCAAACTCGGCAAATACTTGGTCAGCCAATTGGTCGCAAAATAGATCAGCGCGCCGCTGAGCAAACCGACGATGCCGCCAATTGACAAATCCTTTTTCAAACGCGTCTCGCTTTGGCGATGACTCGCAACGTATCCGCCGTCAAATCATATTCTGGCATTTCAGCCGGCGTGAGCCAACGCGCAGCCATCACATCGCTGGCGGCGCGCAAATCTCCGCCGGCATAATCCGCCGCAAGTTCGACGATGACGTAATGGTATTGCAAAAGTTGTTCCTCGTCGCGCCAAAAAATATCCACCGCGTCGACCACCTCGCGCGGATTGATTTCGATTCCGCACTCTTCGCGAATCTCGCGCCGTGCCGCATCTTGAATCGTTTCGCCCAATTCGATCGCGCCGCCGGGAAGCGCCCACGCGCCGATGCGCGGCGGCTTGCCGCGTTGAATCAGCAAAACGGCGTCGCCATCGAAAACGATTACGCCGATGCCGGGGATGGGGCGCAAGGGGTACTCGCGTGAATCAGGCATATCAACTCTGCGTCATTGCGAGGAGGCGTCCCGAGCGAAGCGAGGGATCACCGACAAAGCAATCCCCAACTTGCGAATTGGAGATTGCTTCGCAAAGACCGCTCGCAATGACACCTGAACGCCAACTCGCTTTTCACTTTTCACTTGGTTTAATATCCGACACGTTCAACTGCAACTGCGTCCGCCCGTTCCACTCGCGCGCATCGAGTTGATACGCCATATCAATCTGCTTCGGCAATGCCGACAGCCACCTGCCCTGCCGGAATGCAATCGCGTCCCAGAATAATTTTCCATCGCTCAACGTCAGCTTGAGATGATCGGTGCCGACGACGCGCGCATCGCGCACCGTCACATTCCGGCTCGCGAAAACCGGCTCGCGATTGCCGTAGCCAAACGGCGCGAGCTGCTCCAACGCCTTTTGCAAATCCCAATTCATTTCTCCCAGTTCGGCTTCGGCATCGATGTGAATCGTGCGCGCCAGTTCACGATCCGCCAGCGTTTGCCGCGCGAGCGCGCGCAAACGCTGTTCGAGCGCGGCGAGATTTTCATTGCGGACCGTAAAACCCGCCGCCGCCGCGTGCCCGCCGTGCCGCACGAGCAAATCTTTGCACTCATCCAGCGCGGCGATGATATTGAATTCGCTGATACTGCGCGCCGAGCCGCGGCTTTCAACTTCGCCCACATGCACCGCGACCGCCGGGCGATAAAATTCTTCCGAGATGCGCCCGGCGATCAAACCGATAATGCCCTCTGGAAATTCCGGCGCGGCGACAAAGAGCAAATGATCGTCCACGAACGCTGCGACGCGCGCCCGCGCTTGCGCGGTCAATTCTTGCGTCATTCGTTGCCGCTCGCGATTAGTGCTTTCGAGTTGTTGCGCGAGTTTGTCGGCTTCCGCCGGATAAAGCGTCGTCAACAAATGATACGCGTTCAGTGCGTGGTCGATCCGCCCCGCCGCATTGAGGCGCGGACCCAAGACATAGCCGATCGAACCGGCGGAAATCGTTTCCGCGCGCGTCACGGCGTGGTGGAGCATCGCGCGGATTCCGGGGCGCTCGGTCGCGCGCAATTTTTCGATGCCGCGTTTGACGAGCGCGCGATTTTCGCCGGTGAGCGGTACGAGGTCCGCCACCGTGCCGAGCGCGACGAGATCGAGCAGCGCGTCTTCTGCGAGGAGCGGCGCGCTGGGATCGGCGCGGATCGGAAGATTTTTTTCGGCGCGGAGTAATGCCTGCGCGAGTTTGAACGCAACGCCGGAGCCGGATAATTCCTTGAACGGATAAGCGCACTCGGCTTGTTTTGGATTGATGACCGCCAGCGCATCCGGCGGTTCGGTTCCCGGCGTGTGGTGATCGGTGACGATCATATCGAGACCGATCTTTTTTCCGAACGCGACTTCGTCGAGCGAACGAATGCCCGAATCCACCGTAACGACGATGCCTACGCCTTGCCCTTTCAATTGTTTGAGCGCATCGAGATTGAGCCCATAGCCTTCTTCGATCCGATGCGGAATGTACGGCTGAACGTCCGCGCCAAGCGCCTGCAGGGTTTGCGTCAGCAACGCGGTCGCGGTGACGCCATCCACATCAAAATCGCCGTACACGGCGATTGGCTCGCGCGCTTTGATCGCGCGACGCAAGCGTTCGACCGCCGCGTTCATGCCGTGCAGTTGGAACGGATTGCCGATTTGCGATTCGGGCGCGAAAAATTCTTGCGCCTGTTCCGGCGAAACGAGTCCGCGATTGAAAAGAATTTGCGCAAGCAGGGGCGTGAAATTAGAAAACCGCGCGGCGATGGCGGGCGGGACGCGCGGCATAATGTTCCAGCGTTGGGTTTTGGGCGGCAAAAGTTCCTCGGCGAAAATGGAATGCGCGGATTGTAGCATGGGGCGCGGGAATAGGCAAAGAATAATTGGACGCGCGCCTCTTTCAATTTTCATTCGCCTACTGTATAATCTCGTCCAATAATCTCACGCTCCAATTTCCAATCTCTAAATCTCTTGATCTCTGATCTCTCAGTCTCCAATCTCTAATCTCCAACTCCCATGCCCCTTCAACTCACCGACAGCCGGCTTGCGAACCGCAGCGCCAGCGCGATCTACACCGCGTTTGACGCGTATCAAAAACAATTCCACGCGATTACTCTGCGCGCGGGCAGCCGCTTTGAGCGCCGGCAGTGGCATAATATGCGCGCCGATGCGTCCGAGCGACTCGATTTGTACAAAGCGCACGTCGACCCGGCAGTCGCGCACATCCGCGCCTTGGTGAGCGAACGCGTGCAAGAAAAAGAAATCTGGCGCGGAATGAAAGCCGTTTATTCCGCCGCCATTGAAACGCGCGAAGATTGGGAGCTCGCCGAGACGTTTTTCAATTCCATCACGCGCCGAATTTTTTCGACCGTCGGCGTGGACAAGCACATTGAATTCGTGGACAGTGATTTCGATGCGCCGCCAACGCCCAGCCGGGTCCCGACGCGCACGTATCATCGTCTGGAATCTCCGCTCGCGCTCGCGCAGACGCTTCTGCGCGATTATCGCCCTGCGCCAGTCCAAGACCCCGCGCGCGATTCACGCTGGATCGCGACCGAAATTGACGCGCGCCTGCGCGGCAGCGGCGGTTGGAGCGAAGTGGCGCGCGTCGAAATGTGCGAAGCCATTTTTTATCGCGATCAGCGCGCGTATCTGATCGGATTGATTCACGCGACCTCGGAACGGATCCCCCTCGTCATTGCATTGACCCACGCGACGGAGGGCGTCGCGGTAGATACGGTGCTGACGGATGAAAACGATGTGAGCATCTTGTTTAGTTTTGCGCGTTCGCACTTTCACGTCCAGATCGCGCGCCCGTACGATCTGGTGCGTTTTCTACATCACATTATGCCGCGCAAGCGCATCGCCGAATTGTACATTTCGATTGGCTATCACAAGCAGGGCAAGACCGAACTCTATCGCGATTTCCTGCATCATCTCGCGGAATCGGACGATCAGTTTGATATTGCCGCCGGCGATCGCGGGATGGTGATGACGGTTTTTACGCTGCCGTCGTACGATATCGTCTTTAAACTTTTCAAAGATCAATTTGCCGATCCCAAAACCTCGACGCGCGCGCAGGTGATGGACAAATACAATCTGGTCTTTCGGCACGATCGCGCTGGGCGGCTGATCGACGCGCAAGAGTTCGAGCATCTCGAAATTGATCGCGCGCGTTTCTCGGAAAAACTGCTGGTCGAGTTGGCGCGGCTTGCCGGGCAAGCCGTGATGATCGAAAACGATCGTGTCCACATTCGGCACGCGTACGTCGAGCGTCGCGTGACGCCGCTTAACTTGTTTTTGCGCCAAGCCGATGCGGCAACGGCAGAGCAAGCCGTGATTGACTATGGACACGCGATCAAAGACCTTGCCGCCAGCAACATTTTTCCGGGCGATGTCCTTTTGAAAAATTTCGGCGTGACGCGGCATGGGCGCGTCGTGTTTTACGATTATGATGAATTGTGCCTGTTGACCGAGTGCAAATTCAGCGCGATGCCCTTGCCGCGCAACGACATCGAAGAATTATCGAGCGAAGCGTGGTATTACGTCGCGGACAATGAGATTTTTCCGGAAGAGTTTCGGACTTTTTTGGGCTTGCCCACCAAATTACGCGAGGTCTTTACGGCGCATCACGGCGACTTGTTCGATCCGGAATTCTGGCGCGGGACGCAAGCGCGGCTCGCGGCGGGCGAGCTGATTGATATTTCGCCATATGCCGAAAGCAAGCGGCTCGCGAAAAAATATTCCGCAACCTGAACGCGGCATCCGAATATCGCCGCGCGCGTTCGATTTGCGTCATTCGTTCATCTGTGCTATACTCCCGACCGATTCAAGATCAACGTTTTCAAGGGGAGACGAATGGCTCTCAAGAAGGCGGACAAGACCGCCATTATTACGAGGTTTCACAAGAACGCCAAAGACACCGGTTCGCCGGAAGTTCAAATCGCACTCTTGACCAACCGGATCAATCAACTCGTCGATCATCTCAAAGGGCACAAACAAGACAACCATTCACGGCGTGGTTTGCTCCGCATGGTCGGCGAACGGCGGCGGCACCTGACGTATCTCAGTAAGAAGGACGCAACCCGCTACAAAGAGATCGTTGCCAATCTGGGGTTGCGCAAATAGCCAGCCAAACCGGTACATCACGGATTAATGAGAGAGGCGTTCTCTAACGCCGATATCGAGCAAAAAC
>JACQGS010000109.1 GCA_016199405.1 Chloroflexota bacterium
ATTTCATAGCCGATCAATTTCATTTGGTTGGCGTATGTAATCTCGACGCGGTTTGGAGTATTTTGCGCCGCGGTTTCGCTTAGCCACGCCGGGAACGCGTACGCCGGCGCGAGGATCGTGAGATTCGCGAAAAGCGCGAGCGCGAAAGACGCGAAAGTTAGGACATGCGCGAAAGACGCGAAAATGCTAGCGCGATTGGACGGCAGTACGGATGCCTTCCACTCCGCCAGTCGGTCGGGCAAAATCTGCGTCCAGCCCAAGACCATCAGCGCCGCGAGCGCAGGGAGCGCGGGGAAGAAGAGGCGGCCATGCGGCGCTTGCGTCACGAGCATCCAGCGCACGAGCGCGGCGAGGACGAGCAGAAGCCAGAACAACAATAGAAGAATTTTGGATTTTGGATCCTTCGCTTCGCTCAGGACCGGTTTTCGGATTTCGAATTTCGGACGTATTGCCCGCAACGACCAAGAATCCCGAATCGAAAATCGCCAATCAAAAATCAAAAATTTCAACAGTCCCAGTCCGCCGAGCGCGCTCACCGCCGCAAGCAGCCCATACACCCACTCGGGCGCGCGGACATTGCCCCAGCCAAAGCCAACCCAAAACGTCTCGAATACTTCGCGCATCTGGGCGGCGAAGAGATCTAGCGTTATCGGCTCGCTACGTCCGCCGAATATTTTCAGCATCATCTCGGTGCCCGTCACTTCGCCGTACAAAAAATAATTCCGCGCATACCACCAACCGGAAACAAGTAAAAAGGAAAAAGCGAAAAGCAAAAAGCTCGGGAGAATTTTCGATTTTCGATTTTCGATTGCCGATTGCGCAACACTCGAAAATCGAAAATCGGCAATCGAAAATTTTGGCATGGCGTGCAAAACGATTACGAGAAATGCAACTCCAAGTAGTATCAATCCACTCACTTTGGCGAGCGCGGCGATGCCGCAGATGACTCCAATCAAAAATATTTCGCGCGCATTGGGCGGAACGTGCAGCGCGCGCACCATACGCCATAGCGCGAGCGCGGCGCACGCGACAATCGCGCTATCGTTGCTGACCGCGCCGCTGATGAATAGGAATTGTGGTACGAACGCCGCGACCACCGCCGCGCACGCGGCAAGCGCTTTATCCCGCGCGAAAAATTCGAGCGCGAGCAGATACGTAAACACGACAGCGAGCGCGCCGAACAAGACCGAAACGAAACGCGCGAGATGCACCGCGAGCACTGCGCCGGTGTACGGAAAACTTTCGCGGGCGGTGTGGATGAAAAGGTTTTTGTTGTCGTTGACGACGCCGGGAACGTTGTAGCCGTAATGCGGATTTTCCCATGCCAACGCCGGAAAATCCGACGTGTCGATCCAAAATGTCGCGGCGGCGGCAACCCAATAATACAACGGCGGCTGACTGCCCTCTTGCTTGGCAAAATGCACGACCTGATCCACCGACTGCACCGGCAAGCCACGCCCGCTCGCGACGAATTGGACGAAACCAAAATGCTCGCGCTCATCCGGCGTTTCCAAGAGGGGCGTCGTCACGCTGTAATAGCTTGCCAGCGCGATGAACGCGGCGACGATGAACGCAATCGCGCGATGCGCGCGTAAAAGCTCACGCATTATCGCGACTCCAGCGCAGTGTCGAGTATTATCGAATCGCCGGACGCGTCGCGCCGCCCCAGCCGCGCGCCGGTGTTCAAATCGTACCAGCCGATCACGAGATTGAATTTGCCGGGCGGAAGCGTGATCGAAAATTCATCGCGCACGATTTCGCCGGCGTCCCAAATTGACGTGGGATAGTTTCCGCTCTGCGGCTGATGATCGGCTTGCGCGATGATTTCGCCGCGCGCGTCGAGCGCGTGGACGAACAGTGAGTAATCGGTTGGCATCGCGGCGCGCGCTTGCCAGTACGTCGCGACGCGAAATTCGTGCGGATTCGGGGTCGACATCACATCGTATCCAATCAGCCCGAGCGAATCAAACTCGCCGCGCTGGAGATGCGCCGGATTGTATACGACCGCTTGGCGCGGCGCAATTTTTACGGCGCCAACGATCACGCGCGATTCGCCCGGCAGGTCCAGCAAATCGAGCCGCGTTTGATCGAGTGAGTTGTACAAACCAACCTCGATCCAATATTTTCCCGGCGGAGTGCGCAGCGGCACCGGCAGTTGATGATGCGTCGGCACCCTTTCGCCGGGCTGCCACAAAAATGTCGGGAATGCGCCCAGTGCGGGGATCACATCCGCGCTTGATACAACTTCGCCGCGAAAAGATAGCAGATGGACAAAGATCGTATAGTCTTTTGCCGATTTGCGGGCGAGACTCCACCACAGAGTCAATGGAATCGGCTCGCCCGGTTGGACGCGATTCGCGTTGATCGAAAAATCGGAGAGAGTAAGCGTGTCTTCAAATTTGATCGCGTGATTGAGCGACCGCGTTGAAAATTGCAAAAGCCGCGGATCTAGCGGATACGCACGCGCGACGATTTCACCGATAGAGTTGCGAATCGGTTCCCCCATATTATTTTGAACACGCGAGCGCAACCCAGCCGCGAATTGCTCTTCCAGCGGCGGCAGAACATAAACGGAATCTTGATGGATCAAGACGAATGCCGCCGGATCATTCGCATAAATTCGCCCCTCAAAGCGCGGACGCTGAGCAATTTCCGGGAATAGAATCAAAACAGAGTCGGGCAGTTTAGAAATAATTTCCGCGTCGGCGCGCAAGCGCTTCGCGCGCGCGGCGGTGAGAAAACGCACGGGTTGACGCGCATACTCGTTGAGAGGGACCAAGAGCGGGGCATTCGTTTGGGCAATCCATTTGCCTTCTGCCACCTCGGTCAAATTGAAATCGGGATGATCGGCTTTGCGCGCGAGGCTTGCCCATTCATTAAAGTACGCACCTGCCGCGCGAACGCCGCTGAATGCCAAGAACACCACCGCGAGAAAAATTTGTCCGGGTCGTTGGATCCGATTAAACACGGTCGTCGCGCCGATTGCCGCGACAAAAAGTGTTGGCGGGATAATGCCGATGACGCGCAATTCTTGTGGAAATAGTTCGTTGCCGCCAATCATATCCGGCAATAGCATAACGGCGATAGCAATCAGCGCCCACGCGAATCGAAAATCACGCACGCGCGACAAACAAGCCAACAGACCGATTCCAAAGAGCGCGAACCACAGCGGATCGAGCAATGGCTGTGCCAGCGGATTATATTGCCCTTCCCATTCAATGCCGAATAATTTCATTTGGCTGAACAGTTTGAGCGCGAGAACACCCACCGCGCCGATGCGTTCAAAATCTGGATGTTGAAACAGTGTAACTTGGCTCGCGCGGAAAAACGCAGCGTAGGGGTAACTAATCTCAAACACCAAGAGCGGAGCCGCCACCGCCAGCCCGGTCGCGAAAGTTAATGCAGCACCGCGCGCGCACACAATCGCCAAGCGTCGAGCAAAAATAATTTGATGCGCGATCAAGGCGACGAGCAAAAGCGGCAACGTGAACGCGCTGAGATATGTATAGATGCTGATACCCAGCACGATGCCGGCGATCAGAAAATCAAGCGTCCGTCCGCTCTGCCAGCCG
>JACQGS010000118.1 GCA_016199405.1 Chloroflexota bacterium
ACTGATTACTGAAAACTGATTACTGATTCCCGATTCATGAAATACCAAATCACCTTTCTCCCCCAAAACATTTCGACCCACGCGCCCGAAGGCACCACCGTTTTCAATGCCGCGAACTGGGCGGGGCTGGCGATTGATTCCACCTGCGGCGGACGCGGCACGTGCGGCAAATGCAAAGTGCAATTACGCTCGGGCGCGAATTCGATCACCGAAGCCGACCGGAAATTTATTTCCGATCCGGAACTCGCGGGCGGTTGGCGATTATCGTGCCGCGCGCCGATTCATCAAGATTCGATCTGCGATGTGCCGCGCTTGATGACCTCGCCGCAAGCTGCACTGTTGGGCTATGGGCGGCATGTCGCGATCGATCCGAACGTCGCGAAAGTTTTTCTCGAACTCGCGGAACCGACGCTCGACGATCAGCAATCCGATTTGGCGCGCGTCGTCGCCGCGCTCGATAAAGAGGGCTATGCCGCGCACGCGCTGCCCGACGTGTGGCGCGCGTTACCCAAGACGGTGCGCGCGAGCGATTGGAAGATCACGTGCGTGCTCGTCGGCGATGAACTGATCGCGCTCGAACCCGGCGACACGCGCGCAAAAATGTACGGCATCGCGCTCGACATTGGCACGACGACGGTCGTCTGCGCGCTCGTCAATTTGAACAACGGCGCGGTCGAGGCGGTGCAATCCGCGCTCAACGCGCAAGCGCCGTTCGGCGCGGACGTGATTTCGCGCGTCAGTCACACGATGATGAACGACGACGGGCTGGCGGTTCTGCAATCGCGCATCATCGCCACGATCAACGGCTTGCTCGATCAACAACTGTCCGCGACCGGCATCGCGCGCGAAAATATTTACGAAGCCGTCGCCGTCGGCAACGCGACGATGCTGCATATCTTGCTCGGCATCGATCCCGAACCGATTTCCGTCGCGCCATTCATCCCGGCGATTTTGGAATCCGTGACACTCCCGACTTCGGACCTTGGACTCCGGACACACCCGCACGCGCGCCTGACGACTCTGCCTCACTTGGGCGCGTACGTCGGCGCGGATATCGTCGCCGGCATTCTCGCGACCGGCATCGCGCGCAATAAGGATGACAAGTTCCGGTTGTTCATTGACGTCGGCACGAACGGCGAAATAGTTTTGGGTTCGTCCGCGCGGACGCTTTCGACCGCCGCGCCGGCGGGACCGGCGTTTGAAGGCGCGCAAATCAAATGCGGGATGCGCGCAAGCGACGGCGCGATTGAGGGAGTAGAGATTAGAGATGGAGAGATTCATCTTCAGATTATTGGCGGCGTCGTGCGCCCAAGTGGAATCTGCGGATCGGGGCTAGTGGATATTGTCGCCGAACTTGTGAAATGCAAACTCGTGGAATCGTCCGGAAAATTATTGCGTCCCGAGGAAGCGCGCGCGCTTGGTATCTCGGAGAAACTCATCGCGCGGCTCGTCGAGGAGAACAGCGTCCGCGCATTTTCGTTGGGCAATGACATCGTGCTGACGCAGCCGGACATTCGCGCGCTGCAGTTTGCCAAAGGCGCGATTGCCGCCGGCGTACAAGTGCTGATGCAACAGTTGGGCGTCGCCGCAAATGATTTGCACGAAATTTTGCTCGCCGGTTCGTTCGGTTCGTACATCAATCCGGCGAGCGCGCGCACGATCGGGCTAGTGCCGTGGGTGGACGATGTGAAAAAAATCGTCGCGGTCGGCAATAGCGCGGGCGAAGGCGCGAAGATCGCGCTGTTGAATTTCCGCGAACGCGAAGCGGCGAAGCGAATTCCGGAATTTATCGAGTACGTCGAATTATCGGGCCGCGCCGAGTTCAATGATATTTTCACGGACGCGCTGGCGTTTCCAGTGCAGGAGTCGTAATCAAATAATAATGTAATGCGTACAATGCTCGTTCCGTCCAAATTCACGTATCACGAATTACGCTTCTTTTTGAAATTTTTACGTAATACGTGAAGCATGACCCGAACAAACTCGAGAGACGACATCATTGCGCTCTTGCACGGCACGCGGCTGAACCGCCTGCCCGTCTTCAGCGGCTTGCCCTCGCTCACGGCGAGTGGTTTACGCGCGGCGAATATTCGTTACAGCGACGCCCACACGGACGCAAGGAAAATGGCGCGGGCGGCGGCAAGCACGTTTGAAATTTTCGGTTTCGAATCCGCGGTGGTGCCGTTTGATCTGTGCGTGGAAGCGGAAGCGTTGGGTTGTGCGATTGATTTTCAAACCGACGTCGACGCGTTTCTCGCGCCGGTCGTCCAATTACCAATTACCAATTACGATTTGCATTTTCTCGATGTCACGCACGCGGGGCGCATTCCGCTCGTTGCCGATGCGTTGCGCGAATTGAAACGCGGCGTTGGGCGCGAGATTGCAATTGGCGCGTGGATTCCCGGACCGTTTACGCTCGCATGGCAATTGTTCGGCGCGGACGCGTGGCTCGCGCGCGTGGGGCAGGGACAAGACGGGCAGGCACAAGACCTGCCCCTACAATCATTGGCGGATTTTCTTGCGCGCGTCGCGAATTTTTATCGCGCGGCTGGCGCGGATTTCATCACGGTGCACGAAATGGGCGGCTCGCCCCAAATCATCGGTCCTAAGCATTTTCGCAATCTCGTGAAACCGGCATTGCAAAAATTATTCGCGCAAATGGCTGCGCCCAAAATCCTGAGCATCTGCGGCGACACGAACGCCATCGTGCGCGATCTCGCGGACTGCGGCGCGGATGCGCTCAACGTAGACCATCGCAACGATCTCGCGCGCACGCGCCGCGAATTGCCGGGCGCAATGCTCTTGGGCAATTTCGATCCGGTCGGATTGCTGAGTCGCGGGACGCCGGAGCAAATCGCGCGGGCGGTGGAAGCCATCGTGGCAGCTGGCGCGGATGCGGTGATGCCGGGTTGCGATTTGTATCCGGATATTCCGGAAGAAAATATGCGCGCGTTGATGAAAAGTGCTAAAGCCGCCATGTCATTGCGAGCCCGCGCAGCGGGCGAAGCAATCTCCAAGTAACTCGGGGATTGCTTCGTCGCAAAATCGCTCCTCGCAATGACGCGATGATGAAAGGAATACAAAATTGAAAATCGAAAATCTCAACGCCTATCAGCGCGAATCGCGCAAGACGTGGAATTTGATCCACACCGATCACCCAATTGTCTATCCGACGCTCGGCTTGGCAAATGAAGCCGGCGAAGTTGCCGGCAAAGTGAAAAAGATTTTTCGCGACCACGGCGGCGTGATCAGCGCAGAGGATCGCGAAGCGTTGAAGCAAGAGCTGGGCGACGTGCTGTGGTATCTCGCGCAGATTTGCACCGAGTTGGATGTGAGTCTGCAAGAAGTAGCCGAAGCGAATTTGGAAAAGTTATTTTCGCGGTTGGAACGCAATCAGATTCGCGGGAGCGGGGATAATAGATAAAGAGGCGACAGACAACAGACGACAGACGACAGATAACAGATGATCGACTCCATCGTCTTTGGTCGAACGAAGGGAAAAAATAAAATGGCATCAACATTTCTCGAACGCTTAAAACGCGGCGATGTGATGATCGCCGATGGCGCGACCGGTACGAATCATCAAGCGAACGGCTTGCTGCTCGGTGTGCCGTCGGAAGAATGGGTATTTGATGAGCCGGAAAAAGTCACAGCATTGCATCGCGCGTTTGTGGACGCCGGCTCGGACATTATTCTCACGTGCACGTTCGGCGGCACGCGCATCCGTATGCGCGATTCAAAATACGCGGCGCAAACGCGCGAATTGAACATTCGCGCGGCGGAATTAGCGCGAAGCGCCGCGCAGGCGCGCGAAGGCGTTTTCGTTGCCGGCTCGATGGGACCGACCGGCATGTTGATGGAGCCGTTCGGCGAACTCACGCACGCCGAGTGCGCGGAGAATTACGCGGAGCAAGCGCGCGCGTTGACCGACGGCGGCGTGGATTTTCTTTTGCTCGAAACTTTTTTCGCGCTCGAAGAAGCGCAAGCCGCAATCGAGGGCGTCCAGCGCGCGAGTCAATTGCCACTCGTCGTGTCATTCAGTTACGACCAGGGCACGCGCACGATGATGGGACTTGCGCCAGCGCAAGTCGTGCACGCGATCGCGCCGCTTGGTGTCGCCGCCATTGGCGCGAATTGCGGCAAGACGCTCGACGCGATGGAAAAAATCGTCGCGGAAATGCGCGCCCAAAATACCGGCATCCCAATTTGGTCCAAGCCGAATGCCGGCTTGCCGCGCATGATCGGCGATGTCGCTTCGTACGATGTGGGTCCGCATGACATGGGCGAATACGCGCAGAAATATATCGCCGCCGGCGCACAGATCGTTGGCGGCTGTTGCGGCAATACGCCGGCGCACGTCGCCGCGATTGCGGCGGCAGTAAGAAATCATTCGCCACAGGGAACACTGAGAGCACAGAGATAATTTTTCCGTCTTTCTCTGTGCCCCCTGTGACCTCTGTGGCTAAAGGATTCCTATGTCTCTCACAGCAGATGCCGTCGTCATTGGCGGCGGGGTGCACGGCACGAGCATCGCGTGGCATTTGGCGAAACGCAAAATGCGCGTCGTCTTGCTCGAGAAAAAATTCCTCGCCTCCGGCGGCACGGGTAAATCGACCGCGCTGGTGCGCCAGCACTACGATAATTTTGTCGAATCCGCGCTGACACACGCATCGTGGAAATATTTTGTGAATTGGAAAGAGATCGTCGGCGGCGACGCGGGTTTTGTGCAAAGCGGATTCATCCGCACCGTTATTCCCAAAGAAATCGCCGCGCTGAAAGCGAACATCGAGATGCACGCGCAGATTGGCATCTCGACGAAACTGATCAGCGCGCGTGAAGTGCAAGAGATCGAGCCGAGTTGGGATGTGAGCGATATCGAATACGCCGCGTACGAGCCGGATTCCGGCTATGCCGATCCGCAAGCGACGACGCTCGCATTTGCCGACGGCGCGCGTGATCTCGGCGCGAAAATTCGCCAAGAAACCGGCGTGCTGAAGATCAATGTGCGGAATGATCGCGTCGTTGGCGTAACGACCGATAAACTCGGCGACATCGCCGCACCGAGCGTGATCATCGCGGCGGGACCCTGGACGCCGCATTTGCTCAAGCCGCTCGGCATTGGCGTGCCGATCACGTGCGAGCGACATCAGGTCGCGTCGTTCATTCTGCCGAAAGACGTGCAGACGCGCGTCTGTTGCATCGACGGCGCGAAGGAAATGTATTTCCGTCCCGAAGGGCACAATTTAATTCTGGTCGGCTGCGGGGTCGGCGCGAAACACGTTGACCCGGATCATTACAACGAGGGCATTGACGAGGCGCATATCGAATTTACGGCGGAAAGAATTTCCGCGCGCATTCCGAAAATGATCGAGGGGCAATCGCAAGGCGGCTGGGCGGGTTTTTATGATATGACGCCGGACGAAAAATGTTTGCTGGGTGAATTGCCGGTGAAGGGTTTGTACATCAACGCCGGGCATAGCGGCACCGGTTTCAAAATCGGACCCGCTGCCGGTTTGTGCCTAGCCGAATTGATTTGCGACGGCGTGGCAAAGACAGTGGACATCACGCCGTTGCATTGGTCGCGCTTCGCGCAGGGCAAAAAATATTTCGGCGATCATCCGTATTCAACGAGCTGGCACACCGGACACACGGAGAAGGCAAAAGGGGAAAGTTAAAAGCGAAAAGGAAAAACCAAAAAGGAAGATTTTTCATTCGACGCTTCATTCTCCCAGAGAACGAAGCGTTTTTTGTCGAGTAACAATCGTCGCGCTTACTCGTTATATATATTAGTCATGACAAAAACGAAGGAGGTACCCAATGAGTCAAATGCACACCGTCCGCGAAATCGGACCCATGGAACGCCGGGAAGAAGTTCGCGTGACGCAGCAACCCGGTCTCGAACGCCGCGAAGAAGTTGTCGAAGATTATGGCACGGAACGTCGGCAATTGCTCAACAAAACCAGCAACATCATCTGGCTGATCACCGGTTCGATCGAAGGGTTGATTGGTCTACGGGTGGTGCTGAAACTGCTTGCCGCGAATCCGGCAAATCCGTTCGCCAGTTTCATCTACAACTTTTCGCAAATCTTCATGGGCGCGTTTCAAGGCTTGACGGCTACTCCGTCCGCGCAAGGCGTCGTACTGGAAATCTCATCGCTGATTGCGATGGTCGTTTACTGGCTCGCCGCGTGGTTCATCATCAAAGTGATTTGGATTTTGTTCGAGCGGTCAAGCGCGCGTAGCGTCACGATCACCGAACGAGCCCAGCACTAGAATCAATCGCCGCGACTCTCCGTCGCGGCGATTTGTTTTGCGCGTCTTGCGAGATCGCTTGACATCCGTCTCACCGCATACTACAATCCGCGGCAATGACCTACCCTCAAGTCTTCGCGCGATTAAAGCGTCAGCGCAATCCGCGCAATGTCGCCGGGATGGCGCGGTTTGGCATCAATCCCAAAAATACGCTCGGCATTTCGATTCCGACCTTGCGCACGCTCGCCAAGCAAATCGGCAGCGATCACGCGCTCGCGCAGAAACTCTGGGCGTCCGGCATTCACGAAGCGCGTATCCTGGCGTCCATGATTGACGAGCCGGCAAAAGTGACGCCGGCGCAGATGGATCGCTGGGTGCGCGCGTTCGATTCGTGGGACGTGTGCGATCAAGTCTGCATGAATCTGTTCGACAAAACGCCGCACGCGTGGAAGAAGGCAATCGAATGGAGCAAACGGTCGCGCGAGTTTGAAAAGCGCGCCGGGTTTGCGCTGATGGCTTGTCTCGCGTGGCATGACCAAACGGCAAGCGACGCGCAATTTGAAAAATTTCTGCCGCTCATCGCGCGCGGCGCGACCGACGAGCGCAATTTCGTGAAAAAGGCGGTGAACTGGGCATTGCGCGGAATCGGCAAGCGCAATCGCGCGCTTCAGCGCGCGGCAATCCGCGCGGCGCGGCACATCGCGCAAATGGAATCGCGCGCGGCGCGGTGGGTCGCGGCGGACGCGTTGCGCGAGTTGCAGAGCGCAACGGCGCAAAAGAAACTGCGGCTTTGATGTGCGACGCACTTTCGTAGTGCGGCGCACATTTTTTTGACCCCACTTGACACGCGGCGAAATAGGGCGATAATTTAGCGCAACCCCACTATGAATTCATTGCGCCCAACGAAGGGATTTGCAATTGCGCAACGATTGCGCCATGGTTTTTCAACCCCGCCCCGATCGCAAAGGAATCACGCATTCGCCGTAAAGGAGGTGACGCCGCGCACAACTCTCACGCGTCTGCAATTTCCGATTCGCTCTAAAAAATCAGGAGGAGAAGAATGAAAGTTCGTATATTGGTTTTCGCGCTGATCGCTTTCATCGCACTGCTGGCGGGGGCGTGCGCGCCGGCGGCAGCCCCGAGCGCGGCGGACACATTGTATGGAGCCGCCAAGACCGAAGCCGCGCTTTCGACCGTCGCGTTGCCGGACGATTGGCTGAACTATGGCGAAATGAAAGCCACGTTCCTCAAGAAATATCCCGGCATCAAACACAACGATCTCGATCCGCAAGCCGGTTCGCAAGATGAAATCAATGCGGTGAAGGCGAACAAGGACAATAAAGGTCCGCAAGCGCCGGATGTTCTGGATGTCGGCTTTGCGTTTGCGCCGACATTGAAGGGCGAGAGTCTTTGTTTGCCCTACAAAGTCGCGACGTGGGATTCGATTCCCGCCGACTTGAAAGATCCGGATGGTTGCTGGTACGGCGATTACTATGGCGTGTTCTCGTTCGCGGTGAACAAGACCGTCGTCAAGAATATTCCGGGGGATTGGGCGGATTTGTTGAAACCGGAATACAAAAACAGCATCGCGATCGACGGGGATCCGCTCGCGTCGAATCAGGCCCAGCAATCGGTTTACGCCGCCGCGCTCGCGAATGGCGGTTCGTTGGCTGATGCAACCAAAGGGTTGGACTTTTTCGCGCAGTTGGCAAAAGCCGGCAATTTGGTGCCGGTGATCGGCGATCAATCGAAACTTGCCAAAGGCGAAACGCCGATCCTGATTACGTGGGACTATCTCGCGCTCGGCTACAAAGATATCCTCAAAGGCAATCCGGATATCGAAGTGGTCATCCCAAAGTCCGGCGTTTTTGGCGGCGTCTACATTCAGGCGATCAGCGCGTACGCGCCGCGCCCGAATGCCGCGAAATTGTGGATGGAATTCCTGTACTCGGACGAGGGTCAATTGATTTGGCTCAAGGGTTTTGGGCATCCCATTCGCTATAACGACCTGGTGAAACGCAACGTCATCCCCGCGGATTTGGCAAAGAAACTGCCCGCCGCGGAATTGTACGCCAAAGCGGTCTTCCCGACTGGCGCCCAAGTGAGCGCCGCGCGCAAGCAAGTTGGAGACAACTGGGAAAAAACCGTCGGCGTCAAAATCGCGAAATAAACCTCACCACCTCACCCCCTTCCCCCTCTCCTAATCGGAGAGGGGGAATTGAGGGGAGGGGTTTGATATGCAAACCACCACCACGCTTCCCGCTCCCTCCGCACCGCGCGCGCGAGCGTTTTCATTCGCCTGGCTCGGCGTCGTGCCCTTTTTTCTTTTTGCCATCCTCTTTTTGATTCTTCCCTCGGGCATTCTGCTCATCGGCAGTGTGCAAAACGCGCGCGGCGAATTCACGCTGGAAAATTTCGGCGGCTTGTTTCAAGAATCGATCGCCAATTCGTACATCCTTAGTTTACAGCTCAGCGTGACCACCGCCGTCGTCGGCGGCATCTTTGGTTTTTTGCTCGCGTACGCCGCGATCCTCGGCGGCTTGCCGCGTTCCGTTCGCACCACGCTGCTGACCTTTTCCGGCGTCGCGTCGAATTTCGCCGGCGTGCCGCTTGCGTTCGCGTTTATCGCGACGCTCGGACGCTTGGGCTTTGTGACCGTCCTTCTCAAGGACCTGCTTGGCTTTGATCTGAATCAAACCGGCTTTTCCGTCTTTGGCTTTCTCAGTTTGACGCTGACGTACATTTATTTCCAATTTCCGCTGATGGTGCTCATCATTGCGCCGGCGCTCGACGGCTTGAAAAAAGAATGGCGCGAAGCCGCGGAAAACTTGGGCGCGAGTGCCTGGCAATATTGGCGCATCGTCGCGTTTCCGGTGCTCCTGCCGTCCATTCTCGGCACGATGATTTTGCTTTTTAGCAACGCGTTCGGCGCGGTCGCGACGGCGTACGCGCTGACCGGCGGAAATTTCCCGCTCGCGACCATATTGATCTTTCGGCAAATTCGCGGCGAGGTCTTGGGGAATCCGGGCTTGGGCTATGCCGTCGCCGTGGGCATGGTGATCATCATGGGCGGCTCGCTCGCGATTTATTATTTCTTGCAGCGCAAAACTGAGCGATGGTTGAAGCAATGAGGCGATGATGAAAAAATTTCCGATCTGGTCCTGGCTGATGATCTTGCTCGGCTTTACGTATTTTTTGCTGCCGCTCATCGGCACGTTGGATTTTTCGCTCCGCATTCTCAAAGATCAATTGTCGCTCGACGCCTACGTTAACGTGCTCAATGCCGTACGTTTTCAAAATACGTTCACCTATTCGTTCACGATGGCGCTCTGGACGATCGTCGCGTGCACGCTGCTCGTCGCGCCGACGGCGTATTGGGTGCATCTCAAACTGCCGCATCTGCGTCCGGTTATCGAATTCATCACGCTGTTGACGTTTGTGGTGCCGGCGATCCTGCTCGTCTTTGGACTGATTCGCATCTATAGCCGTCCGCCGCTCTCGTTGATGGAAAGTGAAATCGGCAGCGATTTTCTTTTGGTCATGGGGTACGTCTCGCTCGCGCTGCCGTACATGTACCGCGCGGTGGATAACGGCTTGCGCGCGATTGATGTGCGCACGTTGACCGAAGCCGCGCAAAGTTTGGGCGCGGGCTGGCGCATCATTCTATTCTCCGTCATCTTTCCGAATCTGCGCGCCGCGCTGCTCTCCGGCGCGTTCCTGACGTTCGCGACCGTCATCGGCGAATTTACGATCGCGACCTTTCTCGCGCGCCCTGCCTTTGGTCCGTATATGGCGAATCTCGGACAGACGCGCCCGTACGAATCGACCGCGTTGACGATCATCAGTCTCGCGCTGACGTGGGCTTCGATCGGAATGATTCAATTGCTCGGCCGCGGCGCGCAAGGGCAACTCGTGGGAACGCGATAATCATAGTCGAATAGTCGAGTAGTCACATAGTCGAATCCTCGACTATTCGACTATGTGACTATCTGACTACAGGACTAACAATGTCTTTTCTTGAACTCAACAACGTTCGCAAAACATTCGGACAAACCGACGCGGTGCGCGCCTTCAACCTGCAAGTCGAACGCGGCGAATTCGTTTCGTTCCTCGGTCCGAGCGGTTGCGGCAAAACCACCACGCTCCGCATGATCGCCGGATTTGAATTGCCGACCTCCGGCGCGATTGTGATCAACGGCGACGATGTCACCTACAAGCCGCCGCAAAAACGCAACACGGGTATGGTGTTTCAATCCTACGCGCTCTTTCCGAATATGACCGTCGGCGACAATATCGGCTTTGGGCTCAAGATTGCCGGCGAACCAAAAAGCGCGATCCAAAAACGCGTCGACGAAATGCTGGCGATCATCAAAATGGAAAAGTTTGGCGCGCGGTATCCCTATCAACTCTCCGGCGGTCAGCAACAGCGCGTCGCGCTCGCGCGCGCCATCGCGATTCGCCCGCAAGTGCTTTTGCTCGACGAGCCGCTCTCCGCGCTCGACGCGAAAATTCGCGTCTCGCTCCGCCAAGAAATTCGCGCGATCCAGCAGAAACTCGGCATCACCACCATCTATGTCACGCACGATCAGGAAGAAGCGTTGTCGCTTTCGGATCGCGTTGTTGTGATGAACGACGGACGCATCGAACAGGTCGGCACGCCATTTGAAATCTACAATTTCCCGACGACCGAATTCGCCGCGCAATTCGTCGGCACGCTCAACACGATTCAAGCCACGGTGCGCGATGCCGCGCGCGGCGCGCTAATCGTCGCCAATCAAGAAATCACGACGTCGCAAAAACTCGACGGCTTGCGCAACGGCGACGCGCATTCGATTGCCATTCGTCCCGAACGCGTCAGTTTCGCGGCGGACGGCAAGAAACCGAACGTGTTGAACGTGCGCATCGAGAACATTACCTTTCTCGGCTCGATCGTGCGCGTGCAAGTCAGCGCGGGCGAGAATATTTTTTATATGGACACGTTCAACAATCCGTTTCTCTCGCTGCCGAAGATTGGCGACCACGCCGAGGTGACTTTCTCAAAAGAAGCGGTGCTGGTTTTGAAGAATAAATGAAAGACAAGACCCGAAGGATTTTCAAAACCCTTCGGGTCTAATCATTATTTCCTCCGACAACCCCTTCATCCCCCTCCGCTGAAAAATCTTCCTCGCCCTCATCCCCGGCGGTTCTTGCCGTTCGATTCTCTCCCATACCGGCGCGAGAAATTTCTCCTCGCCGCGTCCGCGCGACTGCAAGCCCTTTTCAGCGATTCGCGCCAACTCCGCGATCATCCGCGGCGCCGGCTCTTTTGCCTTCAGCCCCGCGCGCAAAACATTGCGCCGATACGCGCGCATTGTGCCCCACGCTCGATTGCCCAACGCCTCCGCAAAGTACGCGGCGACTTGCGGCAACGACTCAACCCACCCGACAATCAACGCGTTCGCCGCAAACGGCTCATCGCGCGGTTGTTGGCACGCCGGGCGAACCTCGATTGTCGATTTGCCGACGCGCGCGCGCGCAGAATTCCAGACGTAATGCTCGTGCCAGAGGAACTCGTCGAAGAGATGAAGAGATTGAGAGGTCAAGAGATTGAAGAATGGTTGGTTGAATTTCTTGTAGTTGTGCTTTCCGGAGAGAACAAAGCATTTGTATTCGCACAAGTAGCGGATGAAATCTTCGAGGGACTCGAATTTGCGCGGCGTCATGCCATAACGCGTCTCGCCTAAATCTGTGAGCAATCCTTCGCGTTCCGAAACAAATGCGCCCGCGCGTCCAGCGTACACGCTCGAATTCGCGCACAACGCGATCAGCGGCGCGGAGAGCAAGTTCATATAGTTGATCGCGTCGAGCAATTCCGCGCGGCAAATGTCCACGTGCGTTTGGTCGGCGGCAGTCGTCGTCAGTTTCAGCCACGGCGCGCCAATCGCGCCGTACAGCGCGCGATAATGCTTGCGCGGCGTCATCAGTTCGAGCGATGGGCGCGTGCGCGGCTGAATACCGAACCCGAGCAAAAACATTTCGCGCTCCGCCGCGACGCGTGTGACGAGTGAAACCGCCTTTTCAAATTCGCGCTGCAGTTCGAACAGATCATCGCAGGGCTTGAACGCGAGTTCGATCGTGCCGCGCCCAACCTCGACGGCGACTTCCAACCCGTCGCGTTGCGCGGCGATGAGGATTGGGTGATTCGGTGATTGGGTTATGAGGTGAGTGGCATCGTAACGCGGCGAGAATCCGTGTCTATCAACGAGTCTTTGCAAAATCGCGCCGACATCGCCTGCGCGTCCATCGCGCGTCACAACCGGAAACTCCGCCTCCCTGCCGATTTTGCGGAGGGGGCGGAGTTGCTCTCTGAATTGGGATTCAAATTGTGCCGCGATTTGTTTGATTCCATCGCTCACCAAGTCATTTGGACGCGGACACCTGCACTTGCGTGCGGTGCAAGTGTGGACGCGGACAAACGCGGATTTTTCTTTATCTGTGTTCATCCGCGTTAATCCGCGTCCAATTTTCTTATGGCTTGAGGCAAATCAGAAAACGCGCGGCAGATGGTGTGTGCGCGCGTGTTCGCACTCGCGCGATCGATCGCGCCGGTGAACAAAATTGCTTTCATGCCGGCGGCGAGCGCGCCCTCCACGTCGTTACTCTCGCGGTCGCCGACGTGCGCGATATTTTCCAGCGGCACGCCCAACTCGTTTGCCGCGCGTTCAAAGACCGCGCGCGCGGGCTTCGACGCGCCGGCTTCATCGGAGAAAACGAGCGAGCGAAAATAATTTAGCACGCCTTGGCGTTCTAGTAGCGTACGAATTCCACGCCCCGAGACATTGATCGTATCCGAAATTATTCCGAGCGCATAACGCCGCGATAATTCTGCCAGCGTTTCAGTGACGCCCGGCACGAAAAGCGGCGGAATAAGCACGCCCACATCTTCGATTTTGCGCGCAAGATGTTCAAGTCCAGGCGCGGGGGGAATCTGGAGCGCGTCATACAACTCGCGCAGACGCGCGGACACCGGCGGCGTCCGCTGTTCATTCTTCCAGTGATAATTGAAACGTTCACGGACGCGCGCGTATGCCTCGACGATTTGCTCGGGCTGAATCGCGGGATGCTGGGAAATGATTTCATCGACCAGCAATTGCAGAATCGCTTGTGCGCCCGTCGGCAAGCCGAGCGCGGCGCGGCGCGGCTCGTCCGAATTGTCCGCGACGAGCGTGTCCCAGAAATCAAAGGTGATGGCGTGGATCATATTTGAAACCTAAAATCAATTTACCGGAGAAATGCGCAGTGAAAAAAGACGCCGCGCGGCGCGTACGGAAATTTGAAAGCGGGCTGGGGCAGGTGAGGGGTCGGGTGAAAGGGCAGATGCTTTTTCCAAATAATGTTGCCTATTTCGGCGAACAGTAAATCCGGAGCGAATAAAGCAAGCGCACCATCCCGGTATTCAGCCAGAATTTGGCGCGCTTGAGAAGATAGTATTTCCGTCACAAACCATTTGATAACGACACTTCTATCTACGACGATTTTGCCCATGTCTATCGTTCGCGGTCAGCGCGGAGTATCTCGACACTGTCAGGCATCAATCCGTACGAAGCCAAGAGACGCTCGCGCAATGATTCAATGCGGCGAACGACTTGTTTGCGGCGGCGCAACCCATTTGATTTTGCTTGCCGCGCTTTGACTAACTGCCCCACTAATGCCGCGACATTTTTCAGACCGCGCGCACGCGCAGTGGTCTTCAATCGGGTATAAAGAGTGTCAGAGATTTTCAAAGTGTGACTCATTGTGAACTCCATGTTATTTTACACAGCTGTAATTTCCGGCACATGCTCATCTTCATACTTTTCAATGAGCACGCCGGTGATTTCCATGAGGGATGCCAACGGATGTAATTCGTCCTCGCCGACAATGTCGGTCAGCGTGTCCAGAAATTCCACCAGTTCTTGGTATTCTACTTTGGTATGTGGTACATACAAGAACCTGGTGACAGGAATCCAAGTCTGCTGCACCTTGTCAAGTTCTGAGACGCTCATCACTCACTCCTTCCATTTGCCTTCATCGTACTCCCGATGCGTCAAAATAGCGCGGATGTAGATTTTCTGTCTATTATAGTGGATTGCTGCAATCAATCTTGCCTTATTGCCGCCAAGGTTGAAAACAGTCAACTTGCCAACTTGGTCTGCGTTTGAGAAAGTCTGACGTAACTCACCAAACGAACGAAACTTGCCTGCATCAACCTGTACCAATGCTGAAGCGCGGATTTTGTATCAGGATGCTTCAGTACAAAGTCATTCAGCCGCTTGCGGGTGATGATGTGCATTGGAATTCTCTACCATCATTGATGGTTCAGAAACGGCGTCATTATATCACAAATCATCCGCGTTCGTCCGCGTTAATCCGCGTCCAGATCATGCTTTTATTCTCTCTCCCTTTGGATCCCACAGCGGCTCGCGTTCCACCACCGCATCAATGCGCTCGCCGAAATATTCAATGTCGAGTTTTGTTCCAACTTTCGCAAAATCCATCGGCAGATATGCGTACGCGATGCTCTTGCTAACCGAATAGCCATAGCCGCCGGACGTGATCCATCCTACAACCTTGTCGCCACTCCGTACGGGTTCATTGCCGATTGCAATCGCGGTTTTGTCCGCGAGCGAGAGGCAGCACAGTTTGCGTTGGATGCCTTCGGTTTTTTGTTTCAACAGCGCGTCGCGTCCGATGAAATTTGCTTTATCTAACTTGACCGCGAATCCCATGCCCGCTTCGTACGGCGTGTAATCGGGGCTGATGTCCGCGCTCCAATAGCGATAGCCCTTCTCCAGTCGTAGCGAATCAATTGCGCGATAACCTGCCGCGACGATGCCAGCTTGTTGTCCCGCTTCCCACAGCACGTCCCACAATCGCGCGCCGTCCTCCATCGGGCAATAAAACTCCCAGCCCAGTTCGCCGACGTACGTCACGCGCACCGCAAGAATCTCTAATCTCTCAATCTCTAATCTCTTTGCAGTCAGGTACGGGAACGCCGCGTTCGACACATCTGATTTGGTCACACGCGACAAAATATCGCGCGCGCGCGGACCCCACAACCCGAGACACGCGTACTGCGAGGTCACATCCACAATTTCCGCGTCGGCATCCTCTTGTAGCGCATCAACTCGATCTATCTGACACAACCTTTCGATTTCAGCCGATCGTTCTTTCGACCCCGTGTTCTTATCGAGTTGCTGCGCTAGCATGTTCAAGCGAATCCACGAACGATCATGCTCGCCAAACGCGGTGCCCGTGATGATGCGAAAGCGGTCTTCGGCAAGCCGCGTCACGGTGAAATCACATTCGATGCCGCCGCGCGGGTTGAGCATTTGCGTGTACACCACCGAGCCGATGGGCTTGTCAATGTCGTTATCGCACAGATATTGCAGCGCGCGCAATGCATCCTTGCCGCGGATTTCAAACTTGCTGAACGATGTTTCGTCGAACAAGCCCGCGTGAAGTCTTGTTCCAAGATGTTCAACCTCGATAGCGGTCGAGAAATGCTTTTCCATCCATCCGCGTGGGCGGTAATTGGTAATTGGTAATTGGGCGCGAGAGGTTGGAGATTGGAGGTTGGAAGTTGGACGCGTCGGTGGCGATTCTAACTTCCAATTTCCAACTTCCAACTTCTCATTTGAAACAAACCAATTCGGTCGCTCCCACCCCGACTTCTCTCCAAACGCCGCGCCGAGCGCGCTCAATCGCGCATACGCGGGTGAGAGGCGCAGATTGCGCGCGGATTCGCGTTCTTCGTACGGATAGTGAATGTCGTAGTATTTTGCGTACGTTTCGACCGTGCGCGCGAGCGTGTATGCCTGCGACGAATAGTTCGATCCAAAGCGGCGCAGATCGAGCCGCCACAAATTCCATTCGGGATGCCCTTCGATGATCCATTCCGCCATCGCTTTGCCGATGCCGCCCGCGCTTGCGAGTCCGTGCGCGCAAAATGCCGCCGCGACCCAGAACCCTTTCACGGTCGTCGGTCCGAGCAAAAATTCCGCGTCGGGCGTGAATCCTTCGGATCCGTTCAAAAGCATATTTACTTCGGCTTGCTCGATGATCGGCGTGCGCTGGATGAGATTTTGCATCAGCTCGTCGAAGCGATCCCAGTCGGGCGGCAAAAGTTTGTTGTTGAAATCTTGCGGGATGCCGTCGAGTGCCCAGGGCGCGGGATGCCGTTCGTATCCGCCCGCGATGAGTCCGCCAACTTCTTCGCGCCAATAAACCAGGTTGTCTGGGTCGCGCACGTTCGGCAAATTTTTCGGCAAGCCCGCGATGGGGCGCGTGATGAGATAGAGATGCGCCATCGGAATAATCGGTAAATAAATTCCAATCATCTGCGCGATTTCGCCTGCCCACTGTCCACCCGCGTTCACGACAATTTCGGTTTCAATCGTCCCTTGATCGGTGACGACGCCATGCACGCGCCCGTTCTTTATCGCGATAGATTGCACGCGCGTGTTCGTCAAAATTTTTGCGCCGCGATTTTTCGCGCCCGTCGCGAGCGCCATTGTCAGCCCGCTCGGATCGACGCTGCCATCCGTTGGCATGTAC
>JACQGS010000119.1 GCA_016199405.1 Chloroflexota bacterium
CCTTCGCGCCGCATCGTCTCGATCAAAATCACGAGATGCAATTCGCCCCTGCCCGAAACGATGAACGTGTCCGGCGTTTCGGTTTCATCCACGCGCAGACTCACATTCGATTCCAATTCTTTGAACAAACGCTCGCGCAATTTGCGCGACGTGCTCCACGTGCCCTCGCGCCCGGTAAACGGCGACGTGTTCACGCCGAACGCCATGCGCACGGTCGGCGCTTCGACGCGAATCGGCGGTAACGCGCGCGGGTCGGCTGCATCCGCGACCGTTTCGCCGATATAAATTTCCGGCAAGCCCGTCAGCGCGAGAATTTCGCCCGCCGCGACTTCTTGCGCCGGAATCCGGTCCAAGCCCTGATGCACGAACAATTCCGCGATTTTTCCGAACGTGATCTGCCCATTCAAATCAATGCGCGCCACGTTCTGCGCCGGACGCAATGTGCCCGCGCTCAAGCGTCCAATCGCGATGCGTCCTTTGTAATCGTCGTACGCCAGCGTCGTCACAAGCAATTGCGCCGGCTGATCGGGTTCGACGTGCGGCGCGGGCAAGTAATTCACAATCGTTTCAAAGAGCGGCTGCAAATCCGTGCCGGTTTCGCCGGGCGCGTAGGTGGCGATGCCGCGAATCGCATCCGTATAGACCATCGGAAATTCCGATTGGTCATCCGTCGCGCCGAGATCAATGAACAGATCGAACGTCGCGTTCGCGACGTGATTCAGCCGCGCGTTCGGGCGATCCACTTTGTTGATGACGACGATCGCTTTATGCCCCAACTCGAGCGCTTTGCGCAAAACGAAACGCGTCTGCGGCATCGGTCCGTCCACCGCATCCACTAAAAGCAAAACGCCGTCCACCATATTCAACACGCGCTCGACCTCGCCGCCGAAATCGGCATGCCCGGGCGTATCGACGATGTTGATCTTGGTGCCGCGGTACGTGATCGCGGTGTTCTTGGCAAGAATGGTGATGCCGCGCTCGCGTTCCAGATCGTTGGAATCCATCACGCGTTCGACAACGGTTTGGTTTTCGCGAAAAATGTGGGATTGCTTGAGCATCGCGTCCACGAGCGTGGTCTTACCGTGATCCACGTGCGCGATGATGGCGATGTTGCGAATATCATTTCGGATGGGCATTCATGACTCCCCTGATAAAAAAACTCGGCGCCGACGGGAGCCGAGTCTGCACTGCTCGATTGAACTGTGCCCATTATACCCGCATTCCACTCGGACTCAAAATCTCATCAGATCAAATAAACGCGCGTCTCTTGAAATGCCACAGCCGAGGCTTTGCCGTTCGGCAATTGAATATGCTTGAGGTCAACGAATGTCCACTCGCCCGCCACCGGACAATCGAGCAGAATCGAAATTCGATTTTCGCCGTGCGTCAAATGATCGGTGCGCACAATCTGCCGATTCACCCCGACGCGCACCATCGCATGTTCTCCCAGCGCGCGCAGAGTCATCACAATCAGAATTTGAAGGCGCGCGCGCCCGGGAGTCGCCTGCAAGCCCATCTCGACAATTTGCGAGCGCTCCCGGTTTACAATCCGGCCGGCGCAATCCTCCGCGTACGGCGCAGCGCTCGTCCCGCCCATATAGATCCATTCTTCGGCGGCTTGGCGGGCGACGGTGGGTGCGCCGGCAGAATTGCGATTCCATGCGAGCGCGGTGAAATTCCAAAAATTGACGTACGCGGTAAGCTCAAGCGGATCGCCATTTTCCGTACGAATCGTATTCAAGGGTTGTTGCGGTGTCAACGTCAAAACACTTTCAAGCGACATGGTGACTCATCAAGGCGCAGCGCTTCGCTCAGTGCAGGGTTATCTTGAGCATGGCGAAGGACTCTATTTATAAACTACTTACGGCAAGCCCGGATGTTTTTCTAGCCGCCATAATTTGATGTTGTCATACTCGCAAATGCCGACGGCGGCAGAATAGCACGCAAAATACATTTGACCAGACTGCCGAAGATCAGAGTCTTGATAATCAAATGCGGGTGCGCCATTCACATGAATCGCCAATTGGTCGCCGCGCCCGACAAACCGAAACCGCGTCCATTCACCCAGCGGGCTGGTGACGCCGTTCCGAAAAATCTGAGTCGCGCCGTTCGGGTCTGTCGGATTCATTTTGAGGATTTGAAAATTGCGCCGCGCGCCGTAAATATGAAGCCGAAATAAATCTGACCGAAAAAAAAGTTCTTGGCGCGAATCCACATTGCCTTCGATCTGCCGCGAATCGAATTCCAAAACGTAATCTTGAATTCCAAACAGCGCATCGTGGAAAAAATTAATCTGACCCACGAGGTTGACGGCGCGGAGAACTCCTTGCTGAATCACCATCTCGCCGCTTGTGCCGAAGGGCGGCGGTACGAGCGCTCCGCGCCACTGCCCCGAATTTTTTTCGAAATCATCGCTAAAATCCGGCCCGATATTGACGAGGGCGCGCAAAATCGGCTCAGCAAATTCGCGGGCGCGATCGGCGTTCGAACTCGATGGCAAGGTCGCCGACGCGCGCAAAATCGGCGTGGGGGTTTGCGTGGGCGCGCGGGTAGGGGCAGACGTTGCGGTGGAGGTTGGCTCTGGCGTCGCCGTCGAATTCAGCGCAATTTGTCCGCGCGGCGAATTCGACGAATTCGCGACCGCAAAAAATATTCCGGCGAGGACCAGCGCGATTCCAGCGCCCAGCGTAATCCGCTGTGCGCGCGGGCGCGCCGGGCTGGGGCTGGGGATCATCGGCGTTGCCTTTTCAAAATCCGCCGCAACTTGGCGCATGGTTAGATAGCGGTTGCTTTTGGCGCGCGCGAGCATTTTCGCAATGACGCGCGCCAATGGCGCTGGAATTTCCGGGCGCAGTTTTTGTAAATCCGGCAGCTGCGCTTCCAAGATCCGGCGCATGACTACCGGCTGCGTCTCGCCGGCAAATGGCGCGGTCCCGGCAAGCATCTCAAAAAACAACACCCCCAAAGACCACACATCGCTTTGCTCATCCAATTCGCCGCTCGTCCATGCTTCCGGCGGCATATAGTTGGGCGTGCCCCAGCGATCGCCGGTGACCGTCAACCGTTGATTTTGCGCCGCGAGCCGCGCAATTCCAAAATCGGTCAAGCGCGGCGTTCCATCCGCGGCGATCAGCACATTTTCCGGTTTTATATCGCGATGAATGATGCCCAGTCGATGCGCGCGGATCAGGGCATCGCACAAATCCAGCGCGATTTGTCGCGCGCGCGCAAGTAACAAGTTACCTTTCTCGATTTCTTGCCTCAAGTTTCCGCCCGGCACATACTCCATGACGATGACGTATTGCCCGTCGTAGACCAATGTCTCCTGAAAGCCAACGATACCGGGATGCTTTAACTGGCGCAAAGCGTCCCCTTCTTGCTGAAATCGTTGGAGCATACCGGCGTCCAAGGCAAGCAAGGGCGACAAAATCTTGAGCGCGACCTCCTCGCCGCTCGCGCGGTCATGCGCGCGATAGACGACTGCGGTTCCACCCTTGGCAATTCGGTCGAGGATTTCATAGCGTTCGTTAAGAACGGTGCCGGGTTCTAGAAAAGTTGGCGCGGGGAAAGTCTCATACGGAAGTGTGCTCATCGTGGGTTTGATCGATTCTCCTTGGGCGCCAATATACACAATGTTATTGGTCGTCGTCAAGCCGCCGGTATGTGTCTTCGCGGATCAAACCCGAAACGCGCGACCGGCTCAGTCGTCTGTGGACATGGAAATTCTTCGCATGAGTTTCGCGGCAAGTGACTTGGGGGAATCTTGGGGATTTGAATCATAGTAGATGGGTTCGAAATATCGCTCCAGAATAGCGCGTAGATCGCGCTGGGGCGAATTATTTTCCATCATCTCCAAAACCACCCAGGTCCCATTCGAGCCGGGCATAAAAAATGGACCTGCCTCTCCCTGCGATTCTCGCGGCAGTGAACGCGCCAGCGCCTGCGCGAATCCATCGCAGAATTTTCTTTTTGCCGAGTCCGACTGCGCGTTCCAAGCCGTTTTGCTCTTCCAGATTTGCACCTGCATCGGCGCCCTCCATGCGACGTGACTGAACCGTTGTCCAGAGATGAATGCGAAACGTCCAGTCGGGTTGATTAGATCGACTCTATTCGTATTCGCATCAAGAGAATCTTACAAAAAAGCCGGGCATTTGTCTGGACGAATAGTTGACGCCTGCCCCGCGAGTTATCTGACGCTTGGCTGACGCCAACCCACTGCTGCCGGAAACAAAAAATCCGAGCGTGCCTGGGTGGCGGCTCGGACATGCGCTGGGAGCGGATCGGCTAGGGCTTTTGAACGAACTTGAATCCTTGACCCCGCACAGTTTGAATGTAATCGTGATCAGGGTCATTTTCGCGCAGGCGCTTGCGAACGCGCGCGGCAAGCGCATCGATCATTTCGTCGGTAATGCCATCCGCTTGCTCGCGCGTCCATACCCGCGGAACGATGGCCTCGCGCGAGACGACATGGCTTTCCTTCTCATACAACACGTGGAGCAATTTGAATTGCTGGGCGGAGAGGGGCGGCTGTAATTCTTTCTCCGCTAACCGGACTTGCGCTTTTTCCGGAATCAAAACGAGCCCACGGTGTGCCGGCAACGTCGTGCCCGCGTCGACGAATTGCAAAAGAACGAGATCGCCGGCGAGTTGAATTTCATCGTTGAGTTCGAGTCGCACCGGTTCGTGCGCCTTGAGACGCATGCCGTTGATCCAAGTCCCATTGCGGCTTGCCAGATCTGTCAAAGAATACCCCGCTTGGTCACGCGTAATTTCTGCATGCTGCCGCGAAATCTGTTCCAAATTCAGAACAATCCCATTGCTCTCCGCACGGCCGATCGAAACTCGATCTGCTTCCAGGCGGATCATTTCATTTTTGCGGGAACCTTTGCGGATCAATATTTTTGCCGGCGCATCCATTTCAACATTCACTCGAGAGCTTGAATCGCCAAAAATGCCGCACGGATCCGACGCGCATCGTCTCCAAGCCCGTCGAAGGGATCGCCGGATATTTTTCCACGACCGGTTGCGGCACTGCTGGCAAATGCACAAAGCCGGCGCGCGTCTCGGATGGATTGATTGGGCTTCCGCCGAAGGGCTCAAAGCCAGTGAGGAGAAGGCGCATTGGAATGTTTAGTGAAATAGTTCGTCGCCGAAACATGAAGGGCATCGCCGACATCTGCGAGTGCATAGAACGCCCCGGTGTCAACAAAGATGTTCATCGGCTATTGCTTGACCCACATAGGCATCGTGGCTCTCGGCAACGTCTGATAAACCACTATTCCCCAGCCCGACAAAAGCCATCAGGTCTTCGCTCCGCAATTCTCCGTTATCGCCTTCGAGGAGCGTCGTCAAGTGATCCACTTCGCGTTCGATTTGGCGGATCTTTTCTTTTATTGCTTCCTTTTCGCTTAAAAATCTGACAGTTATCCAG
>JACQGS010000111.1 GCA_016199405.1 Chloroflexota bacterium
GCCAAAGCGTTTGCCCGTGACTGCCGATGAGGTCGATCGCGTGTATGGAAATGCCGGCGGAGGCGGCGGTTTGGAGCGCGGCGTCCGCAAATTTTTCGGCGAGCGTAACATTGAGCGCGGTGATGCGGTCAATCGTCGCGGTCGCGCGATTCGCGGCGGTGAGAATTTCGTCCTGCAATGCGGGGGCGTACGGGACGTGGAGATGTTTGAGCAACCCCCACCGTAGGGGCGATCCCTCGTGGTCGCCCCCCGCGTGGTCGCCCGGCGGCGCGCCGGAAATTTCCACGAGCGCGGCGTCAATGCCGTCCGCCGACGTGCCGGACATCAGCCCGATAACCAACATCGCGGTGACTATAACAGACCTAATGGCGCGGGTCAAATAGATTTCGCGTTGTTGCCGCCGCCGCATTGACTCGCGTCATCATTCCAGTTATACTCGCGCCAAGATTCTTCCATAAGAGGTGATCGAACGATGTTGTTCCGTCTCCGTCAAACCCTCGCGTTTGTCGAGCGCGAACGCGCGGATCGCAACATGTTGATTGTGATCCTGGGCTTTGCGCTCACCGTCGCGCTGACGCGTCTCTTTTTGCAACTCTCCGGCTATCCGCAACTCGGCAATGCGGAACTGCATATCGCGCATTTGTTATACGGCGGGCTGGCGCTTTTTGTCGGCACGCTCATTGCGATTATTTTCGATCATCGCCACGTCTATCCGACCGTCGCCGCGCTCAGCGGGATCGGCATCGGATTGTTCATTGACGAGGTCGGCAAATTCATTTCGCAATCCAACGATTATTTTTTTCCGGTCGCTGCGCCGATCATCTACGGCGTGCTCTTGCTGACGGTGCTGCTCTATCTGGCGGTGCGCCGCCCCGATAATCGCTCGCCGCGCAGTGAATTGTACCACGCGTTCGAAATCATGAAAGAAGCGCTCGATCATCAAATGGACAAACGCGAACTCGCGGAATTGCAAGAACGGCTCGCACGTGTCTCTCGGCAAACCCTCGATCCGAATTTAGCGAACGTCGCGCACGCGTTATTCGATGCCGTCTCCTCGGATCAACTTTCCATTCTGCCGATCACGCTGTCGCCGTGGCAACGCCTGCGCCTACGCTGGCACGCGTTCGAGGCGCGCTGGTACCCGCTCCCCGCGCTCAAAGTTTCATTGGTCGTGGGTCTCATTGTGCTGAGCGGCTTGGCGGTAGTGCAGGGCTATTACACGCGCGATCTTTTTTTGAATATCTCCACCGCGCTGCCGCGCTACATCGAACAAGGCGCGCTCAAGAGCGCGGCGCAGGCAATTTGGTTTCTGATTTCGGTATCGCTCGACGGCGTCGCCGGGATCGCCATGCTCCTCGCCGCGATTTTGTTTTTCTTGCGCGAACGCGCGGCGCTCACGCTCGGTATCTTTAGTTTGGTCTTTTCGCTCACGACCGCCGATGTGATCGGATTTTATTTTCGGCAGTTCGGAGCGTATTCGATTTTCCTAACGTCCTTTCAAGTGTTGATCTTGCTCGGCTTGATCCGTTTTCGCCGGCGGCAACAATGGGAGATGACCTAATGGATTTCACCATTCCGGCTGCGCTCGAAAAAATGCTTGCCGAGATGCGCAATTTTGTGCGCGCGGAAGTGATGCCGCTCGAACGCGAATTTTCGGCGCGGCCCTTTCGCGATCTATTGCCGACATTGCAAGAAAAACGCGCGCGGGTTCGCGCGCGCGGCTGGTGGGCGCCGCCGCTGCCGCGCGCGATCGGCGGGATGGGCATGCCGCTCACAGATTTCGCGCACGTTAGCGAAGAGTTGGGACGCTCGCCGCTGGGGCATTTTATTTTCAACTGCGCCGCGCCGGATATTGGCAATATGGAAGTGCTGCTGCAACACGCGACGCCGGAGCAAAAAGAAAAATATTTGCTGCCGCTCGCGCGCGGCGAAATCCGCAGTTGCTTTTCGATGACTGAGCCGGACTATCCCGGCTCGAATCCGGTCTGGATGGGGACGACCGCGCGCAAAGAAGGAAGCGATTACGTGATCAACGGACGCAAGTGGTACACTTCCTCCGCCGATGGCGCGGCGTTTGCGGTCGTGATGGCGGTGACGAATCCGGATGATCCCAAACCGCACCGCCGCGCGAGCCAAATCATCGTGCCGACGAATACGCCGGGATTCAACATCGTTCGGAATATTTCGGTGATGGGGCACGCCGGCGACGGCTGGGCGTCGCATGCGGAAATCGTGTACGACAATTGCCGCGTGCCGCAAAAAAATTTGCTCGGCGCGGAAGGCGCGGGGTTTGTGATCGCGCAGGATCGTTTGGGACCGGGGCGCATTCATCATTGCATGCGCTGGATCGGCATTTGCGAGCGCGCGTTTGAATTGATGTGCGCGCACAGCGCGTCGCGGCAACTCGCGCCCGGCGAAGTGCTGGCGAAAAAGCAAAGCGTGCAGTTCTGGATCGCCGAGAGCCGCGCCGAGATTGACGCGGCGCGGCTGATGGTGCTAAACGCGGCGTTCAAGATGGAGCGTGAAGGCGCGAAAGCCGCGCGCATCGAGATCAGCACGATCAAATGGTTCGTCGCGAATGTTTTGGACCGCGTCCTCGATCGCGCGATTCAAGCGCACGGCGGTTTGGGCGTGACCGACGACACGCCGCTCGCGGGATGGTATCGGCAGGAACGCGCCGCGCGCATTTACGACGGCGCGGATGAGGTGCACAAGACAGTCGTCGCGCGGCAGGTGTTGCGAGAGTACGATGTGGAGATTTGAAAAGCGTAATGCGTAATGCGTATTTCGTAATTCGGATTTCGTAGTTCGTGTCTTTCATCTGCGCTCTCTGCGTCTCCCCTGAAGGGGACTTTCAGTCTGCGGCTAGATTTCATTTTGTTCTGGAACGACAGCGCGAATCTTGGACTCGACAAAGTGAAGACTTGGCGAGAATTCAACTCCGAAGGTGATTTGCCACCGGGAATTTATCCCGCGACTTTGGCAGACGTCATTGAGCATTTCGGCGAAAGCACTCCGCACGCCGAATCATGGCGCGGCGTTTGGAACACATCCATCGCTTGGCGATTCAAACCGGTCATTTGCGACGCTTTATCATTTTCGGTTCATTCGTCACTGCCAAACCGAATCCCGGTGATGTTGACATCTTTCTACTGATGGAAGATACTTTCGATGTCAGTCAAGCATCCGGCGAAACTGCATTGATTTTCAACCATCTGGCGATGCAGAACTATGAAGGGGCAAGCATCTTTTGGGTTCGCCGTTTGGCAGCTCTGGGCGGAGAAGGAGCAACGGTTGAGTACTGGCAAGTCAAACGCGATGGAACAAAACGCGGCATTGTGGAGGTAATCGAACAATGATCAAGAATGATCAGGAACTTCAAGTCGCACTTGAACGCATCGAGTACTTTCGGAGGCAGGTGGCAAATTTGCGTCAGTTGGAAAAAAATCCGACGAATTATCGCTTGTCTGCTAGTGGATTCTTGGCGAAGATTGACCGCATGAATTTGGAAGTCAGAGATTACCTTTGGCTACATCCGAGCGAAGTCGCGAATGTCGCTGCCGCCGCGTGAATATGAACTCCTGTGCCCCTTCTAGTTGACCGACCCACCCCCGTCCGCGCCGGCGAAGAATTACCTCTGGAAAAATTGCGCGCGTATTTGCAAACGCATTTGCCGGACGCGCGCGGCGAAATGATCGTCCGGCAATTTCCAAGCGGGCATTCGAATCTCACCTACGCGCTGAAAATCGGCACGCGCGAATATGTTCTGCGCCGCCCGCCGTTCGGCGAAAAGATCGCGACGGCGCACGATATGGCGCGCGAGTACCGCATTCTGTCGCAGTTGCCGCGCGTCTATCCCCGCGTGCCGCGCGCGCTGGTTTATTGCGACGATGAAAGCGTGATCGGCGCGCCATTCTATGTAATGGAGCGCGTCGCCGGCTTGATTTTGCGCGCGACACCGCCGGACGGAATCGCGCTGACGCCGGCGTTGATGTGCGCGCTTTCGACCGCGCTCGTGGACAATCTCGCGGCGATTCACGCGCTCGATTATCGCGCGGCGGGCTTGGATAATTTGGGCAAGCCGGATGGGTACGTCGCGCGGCAAGTGCGCGGGTGGACGGAACGCTACGCCAACGCGAAAACGGACGACGTGCCGGAGATGGAACGCGTTGCTGCATGGCTTGATGCCAACCAGCCGGCGGAATCCGGCGCGGCGCTGATTCACAATGATTACAAGTACGATAACGTGGTGTTTGACCCCAATGTCATTGCGAGCGAAGCGAAGCAATCTCCTAGTTCCAATATGGGGATTGCTTCGCAAAAACCGCTCGCAATGACACGGGCGCACTCGGGGATTGCTTCGCAAAAACCACTCGCAATGACAGGGAAAATCCTCGCGGTTTTGGATTGGGAAATGGCAACGATTGGCGATCCGTTGATGGATTTGGGTTCGACGCTGGGGTACTGGATCGAAGCGAATGATCCGCCCGAGTTGCGGAACGCAGCGTTTGGGTTGACGATGTTGCCGGGCAATTTGACGCGCGCGCAACTGATCGAGCAGTATGCGCGGGCGAGCGGGCGCGATGTATCGCGCGTGCAGTTTTATTATGTGTACGCGCTCTTCAAGATCGCGGTGATCGTTCAGCAAATCTACAAGCGATATCGGCAGGGACATTCGCACGATGCGCGCTTTGTGGGCTTTGGCGCAGTCGTCCAGATGTTGGGACGGCGCGCGGTGAGCGTGATCGAGAACGGATTATCATAGATTGAAACGAAGGAAGCAATTCAGTGGACGACTTTGTCATTAGCGAATCTGATCTACACGAGCATCAACGCGCGTATGGCTCAACGTGGAATCACTCGCGAGGACATTCAGCGAACTTTGGTGGACGGGTGGGACGCGACCGATGCACGGGAAGGTATGTTTGGCAAGTCGTTGGTATTTTCATTTCGGGCGGAGTGGGAAGGCCGATTTTACGAGGAGAAGGAAGTTACGGTATACTACAAACTCAAAGAAAGCAGAGTGATTTTGCTGACCGCAAAGGCGCGTTACGGCAAAGGGTTTCCGAGAGGAGGTCAGGATGAAGATTGAATTCGATTCTGAACAAGATTTGTTGTACGTTTGGTTTGGAATTCCAGGAACCAAAGCCGCGCGGACAGAAACCATTGCCCCGGGCGTTCACGCCGATTTTGACGCAGCCGGAAAATTACTCGGTCTTGAGGTGCTTGACGCGAACGAAACGCTAGGAAATCGGTTGCAATTTGAAGTGGCACTGCCAACACCGACACCGGCTTGAAAGCAAAGCGAACAAGTTCTTGGGTTTCATCCGCGTCGCCTTTGTCTTTTAGTCTCTCCGGATGCTTCGTGAAGGGTGTGCGTCAAAGTTTTGGGTGGTCTCGGTTTGCCCGCCGTCGTTTCAAAACGACGGCTTAACGAGGTGGAAACTCGATGAATCGAGTTGAGACCAAGCGGTTTCCAACCGATTTTCACCTCATTGAGACGCCGAATTCCATTCGGCGGGCGTTCGCCCAAAAACGTGACGCACACCCCTTCGTGAAAAGGGATTTGACAAAATGCGGCGGATTGGATAAAACAGAATCTGATGTTTGCAGTTTGTCGCAGAGGCGGAAAGTCAATTACGATCTTGAACGCAACCCACCTTGTCGAGGATTTGCCACAGGGTGGGTTTTATATTTTTGTTCAGACCCCGAAGGTCTAGATATTGAAAAGGAGTTCCAATGCCAAACGTAATGCCCGCGATCGAGCACATCCGACGCAACCGCGAGAATCATCTCGCCGAGTTGAAAGAATTTCTCAAGATTCCAAGCATCTCGACGCTGTCCGAGCACAAACCGGATATGCAGCGCGCGGCGGAATGGCTCGTCGCGCAATTGCGCGGCATGAATTTCGCGC
>JACQGS010000114.1 GCA_016199405.1 Chloroflexota bacterium
CGTATAGCCCGGCATCACGGTGTCCAGATGCTGCTTGGCGACATCTATAAGTACGCGGCGAAATTCGAGAACCTTGGTCATCACCTGAAGCATCTGATCGCGAATGTAGAGTCGCGTGGAGACTTCGCCGAGGTCACCAGAGCTGCGCCCGAGATGAATTCTACCGCCGACCGATTCGCCCAGCGCCCGAATGAGGTACTGCTCACCCGAATGCATGCCGCCCTCAACGCGCAGACGCGCGGCGGTGACACCTTCTGATTCCATCTGGCGCAAGGTTTTGAGTATAGCTGCCCCGTCGAGGCGGGGAATCAATCCTTCCTCGGTCAGCATGACGGCGTGCGCTTTATCAAACAGGTGAAAAGCATACAAGCGAGTCTGGGTCTTGGTACTGCGATGAGATTCCAGGCTGGGCGTCAACTCTTCCGTCATCCGGATTCCTGGGGTACGAAAGCCGCGATACTCTTCTTGTTTCTGTTGTCGCATTGAGGGTGACTCCTTGACCTTAATGTTTGAGATTGATTCTACAACTCGATGATAGGGTACGTGACCGCGAGACAGCTTCCCCAACCGGGAACAAAAGCAGATTTTGTTCCGATCCCACCCGCGACCGCGATGAGGATATACCTTGGTGTTTCGGTAACTGGAAGTTGCTCAAAGATTGCCGGTAAACCTCGACTCGACCGCGTGATTTCTAGATTGCGGCGGTTGGCTGGGGAAAGTTGATCCGCTCGCACGCAAGCATGTTCCCAAATCCATTGTTGAACTGCTTGGCGACTCAGTCCGGCGTTGCCTAGGATGCGGGCGTGATCAGGAGAAAGCACCAGCGTAAGATGTCCGTTGATCATCGCGGTTCCGCTGGGTCCGACTAGCCCGGCCAAGGCGATAGAATGTGCGAGCGTGAACAAAAGATTCTCGGCATCGGAACTCACACTGTCGCGGATCTCGCAAAAACCAGCTGAGGCAACGATAGTCACGGCGCTTTGCCCAGGAGCGATTCCTTGGTCGACCGACAACGGTGGCCACGGGCTGGCTAGTTCATTCTCGGCAAAGCAGAAGGCATAGTCGCCCGGTTGACCGAGCGTTGATTTCCCGGTCGCGCCGGCTTCGCCGCCGGCGTTGCGCAACGCTAACCGGACAGCGCGTCCCAGAGTTGCGTTCGCGCGATTCCCAGCGCCAAGGGCCCGCGTCCCGCTGTTCAGCCCCAGTTGGTTTACGATCGGACCATTGAAGATAGCGAGAGTTGTGGCGGGACTGGTCGTCGAAAGCAATGATCCAAGTTGAAAACGTGGATCGCACGCTGCCTGAATTGCTGCACTCAAGGCAGGTAAACTATCGGTTGTGCAGCCGGCCATAATCGCATTTGCCGCGAGGTAGCGGAGCGTCAAGCGCCCGCGTCGGGGAGGGACAACCGCGACAATCTGCTCTGGGTCGATGCGGCTTCGCTCGAATATCACATCGACGCGATCCTGTCTTGGAACAACGAGCGGCAGTCCATCGCCCCAGCCTTTTTCATTGGCTAGCGATTGGAATACTTCCTCGGAATCTACATCCGTGTATGGGCTTGAGGGTTGCACAATTTCCGATGCGTCACCGCGCTCGCGTCCTTGGAAAAGTGCCGTTGAAAGAGGTTCGAGGAGTTCCGTTACGACTATCTGAACTTGGTCTGCGCTGAATTCGAATTGAGCAAAGGGAACGCTTGCGATTGGGAATGCACTGTATCCATCTTGACGAGCGTGCAGACGCGCCAGGGACACGAAAGGCTCGGCCACAATGACGGATGCGGGGATGCCGAGTCTTTCGACGGTCGTGGCGGCATGGACACTCCACGCCGTGCAAGCTCCTCAGTCACCGACGCCGATAACGGCCGCATCAAATTGCCGAGCGGTATCGGCGACTTGTTCGAAGCTTGAACCGCTCGGCATCATTTGAGTCTCAATGGATTCATACATCCCTGTCTCGCGCAATCTTCCCGGAAGAGACTCCAGGATAGATTGACCACTGGGGCGCGCATTATTGACAATCAGCAGACGCGGTCGAGTTCCAATCGGCACGCGGGGTGCGCGTCGGCTTTCGATTGATTCTGACGGCGGGACCGGAATGTGGATGTGCACGTTATTTCTGATAGATCTGCGCGTACCACGGCGAGGTCGTTTCAGGTGAGTCGAAGAAGATCTTCAGGTTGCCAAACTTGTTGCGCACGGCATCGGCAAAACCAGAGTCGATCAGCACCGCTGAGGGAAGGTCTTTCGCAATGATGGTCTGGGCTTGTTTGTAAGGCTTGGCACGCTCTTCGCGGGTGACCGCGATCGCGCCCTGGTCGAACAATTTATCCAGCTCGGGATTACAGTACTGCGAGGCGTTGGTGAAGGTCGCCGGTCGAATTTCTGCGCAGGTGTACGCTCGTTGAATGCCAAAGACCACATCCCCCGAGGAAGTGTAGAACGCGATAGAGGTGTCATAGTCTTTCTTGGTGTACACCAGATCAAGCCAGACCGACCGTTCCCGCGACTCGAGCGCCACGTTCACGCCGAGAGCTTGCCAGTTGGCGCGAAGAACATCCGCGACTTCCTTGAAACCCGGCTGGGCCGGATCATACGTGAAGCGGACGGTAAAGCGATTACCATCCGCGCCTTTCTTGAATCCGGCCGCGTCGAGTTCTTGGTTGGCGCGTGCGGTGTCATAGGCGAATAGCTTCATGTAATCCACATCGGGATTGTACGCCCAACTCATCGCCGGCGAGATCGAGGAGGTGCCCAGTCCGCCAATATTCGCGAATCCGCTATCGAGCATCAGTTTGCGATCCAAGCCACGGAAGAGCGCGCCGCGCACGCGGACGTCATCGAGCGGCGGTTTCTTGGTGTTGAAGAAGAGCAGAAGCACTCGCGGATGACCGCGGCCATCTTCGATCGTGATGTCCTTCGATTTCCTCAAGCGCGCCACATCGGTAAAGGCGATGTCATAGTTGGAGACAAAGTCCACATCGCCGGACTCAAGTGCCAGAATTCGCGAATTGCTGTCAGGCAAAATGCGGAACACTAGTCTGTCCACGTACGGCTTGCCGGTATCCCAATAGTCCGGGTTGCGAACGAACGTCACGCTTTCACCGGGCTTCCACGAATCAAATTTGAATGGACCGGTACCCACAGGCGCGTTATTGGCGGAATTCTTCAAGGGGTCGGTTCCATCATAGATGTGCTTTGGCTGAATCCCGGTGTTTTCGGCGGTCAGAAAATCAACGAAGGGGGCAAAAGCGACTTTGAGTTTGATGACGACGGTCTGATCATCGGGGGCTTCGATCGAATCCACATTCTTGAAGACGGAACTGGCGCGCGGATGCAAGGGGGAGATTTTCTCAAAGGTGTATTTGACATCGGCGGAAGTTAAGGGCTTACCGTCGTGCCATTTGACTCCGGGGCGCAATTTGAAGGTGATTGTTTTACCGTCCGTGCTGACATTCCAAGAGGTGGCCAACGCGGGCTTTAATTGATAATCGCGACCGATGCGCACCAATCCTTCCGTCGCGGCGGATGCGGCGAGACCTACGATCACGCTTGAACTGAGGGAAATGTTGAGGTGCTCTGGATTTGCGCCGAGCGCGACGACGAAGGTGCCACCGCGTTTCGGTTGTTCAGCGGCTGGACTCGGAGCGGACGTGGCGGCAGGGACGACGGTCGCCGCGGGGACAGCGGTGGCTGCGGGAGGCGCCACCGCAGTATTGGGCACGGTCACTGCCGGCGCGGCCGTAGGGGGTGTCGCAGTCGGCGTGACGGGCGAACAGTTCACCAGCAAGATGCTCAAGCAGGCTGTTAGGGCGAGCTTAGGCGTCAGATGCGAAAGATTGATCATCGGTTTCCTCCTTGGGTGATATTTTTCCGCTGGAAGTTACAGGGAACCCCCAGCTTGCTCCAGGATGGCTAACATGGCTTGCTTGCCGCGCTGGCAATGTACGGAGATCGCGGCCGTCAATCTCGCCAGATCGCGGCGTTCGTATGCATGCACAATGGCAAGATGCTCTTCATTCACTTGGAGCGCGCTGCGCGCTTCGGAGCGAAAATAAATTCGCGACTGGATGACGTCGATATTGAGACTGCGATAGATCTGCAGCAACTTGACGTTCTTGGACATGCCAAAGTGATAATCGTGGAATTCAGCGTTCTTGCGAGAAAAACCGGCGATGTCCGTTCTGCGTCCTGCGGCATCGTAGAAAGGCGCGAATTCGGCTGCGAGTGCTCTTAACGCGGCAATTTCCTCTTCGGTCACCTTATCAATCGCAAGCTTTGCAGAATAGATTTCCAAGTACTCGCGAAGGTCAACCGCCTCGATAAAGTCTTGGATCGTCAGCGGCTTTACGAATGTGCCCTTGCGCGGCTTGATGATGACGAGACCCTCAGCATGTAGCCGTTGCAAAGCCTCAAGGACTGGTGTGCGGCTTACTCGCAGAGACCGAGCCATTACATCCACAGAGATTTGGCTGCCGCTAGACAGTGACTGTGTGAGGATTTGATCCTTTAAGATGGAATGAACTCGGTCTGCCAGATCTGCCTGATTGATTGGCAGCAAATCATAGGTAATGTCACGAACGTTGGAAAGGCTAGATGACATCTATGGATCAACTGTAAATAAACATAATTGAATTTGTGAAATGTAACATTTTACATATCACATTGTAGATGAAATTAAGTCAAATGTCAAGCATTTTCGTCGCTGTCACATACACGGTTGGTGAGTTTTCATTCTCCACTTGGGGATGCAAAAAGTGCATCAAACGAATCGCGCTCACCACTGCCCTTCGTGAATTTGCTGAATCAATGGGTAAAGTGCCCCACCAAAATGCCGACCCACCGCCTATGTGACAGTGTCGCATTTTCCACATAATTTTCCACCGTCCTATTCAACAACCCCTATGGACGCTTGATTGCAAGATGAACCAGATCAACCAGATAGTCCTGTTCTTCGACCATATCCTGCCGATTCTCGAAAGGGTTTTCCTTCAGCTCAACTAACTGCCTCTGATGTTCGCCCAATTTAGTGGACAAAGAGAAAAGACCTAGTACTCCGTCAAGCATGAAATGATGGGTGAACCAAAAGGCGGTATGCTTCCCTCAAAACGAGGGAAGCTATGGCCAAGAAATACATCGTTACGCTGAGGGTCGAAGAACGCGCTCAACTATTGACACTGATCAGATCTGGAACAGCGAAAGCACGCACCTTAACCCATGCCAGGATTCTGTTGAAAGCCGCCGAAGGCTGGCCAGATCGTGATATTTGCAAAGCGTTAGACGTTAGCATTCCCACCGTGGAGCGAATCCGGAAACGGTTGGTGTTTGAAGGGTTCGAGGCGGTTTTGAAACCGCGGCGCCCTCACCGGATCTACAGCCGTAAATTGGATGGCGAACAAGAAGCTCACGTGATTGCCTTGGTCTGTGGTTCACCTCCCCAAGGCTATGCGCGCTGGAGCTTGCGCCTCTTGGCGGATCAAGTGATCCAATTGAAAATCACGGATACCATTTCTCATGAAACCATTCGCCACGTGTTAGACGATAACGAATTGAAACCTTGGCGCAAACAGGAATGGTGCATTCCACCGCAGGCCAATGCAGAATTTGTGTATCATATGGAAGATGTCTTGGATGTTTACCAACGCCCCGCCGATCCGAAGCGTCCGTTGGTCTGTTTTGATGAAAGTCCAGAACAATTGGTCCGTGAAACGCGCCAGTCCCTACCCATGCAGAAAGGACAGCCCGCGCGATACGATTACGAATATCACCGCGAAGGCGTGGCCAACCTGTTTATGTTCTTTGCGCCACTTCAAAACTGGCGTTCCGTGAAAGTAACAGCACAACGCACCCAAGTCGATTGGGCACACTGTATGCGCGATTTGGTCGATGTTCATTTTCCGCAGGCGGAAAAGATTGTGATCGTGCAAGACCAACTCAATACCCATTCGCCCGCCGGTCTGTATGAAGTGTTTACGCCCACGGAAGCCAAGCGTATCCTGGATCGGTTAGAATTTCATTCAACCCCCAAGCATGGCAGTTGGCTGAATATGGCCGAAATCGAGTTGAGTGTGCTAAACCGACAATGTCTCAAGCGGTGCATCGCCAGTCCGGCGATCTTGATCCGCGAAACTGAAACCTGGGCTTTGCAACGAAACCAGAAGCACGCGACGGTCAATTGGCAATTCGCCGCACAGAATGCCCGGATCAAACTCAAACGACTTTACCCATCAATCGATGATTGACAAAGTACTAGTTTGTTCGAGAGCTTATCAGGGCGGGGAAACTATAGTGACTGACGTTTTCTCGCGGGGACGTGTCAAGAATCGAAAGTTGATGTCGACGCGATCACATGGGGCAGTTTCGTCTACGCGCACAGCATCGTGAACCAATCCCCCAAAGCAACCGGGTGCCCCTTGTCCGAAGTTATAATGGTTTCATCTTCGGGCACGCCAGCGGCATGCTGAAGGTCTTGGGCTCTGTCTCACTGCGGATGTCGGGTGAGAGGCAGTCGCGGTGCCGCCACTTGAACACCCAGCATGGTTGCGCTGCTGCGCCATACTCTGCAAAATTCCATCGCCAGGGTATCAGGCGAACCCTATGGTGGTTTCATCAAATTCCGAATGATTACTGCGGTTTTTTTCGCTTGACGCGTCTCTTTTGCCGTGCTACTATACGCGCGCTCGATTATTTTTCTCACGGAGCAACGATGCTCGCTCAAGTCACCTCGTGCGCGGTTGTCGGTCTTGACGGCGCGCTCGTAGATGTGCAAGTCTACATCTCCAATGGGCAAGCCGGCATGACCGTTGTCGGTTTGCCGGATGCCTCCGTGCAAGAATCGCGCGAGCGCGTTCGCGCCGCCATTCGCAATTCCAATCTGCGGTACCCCGGCGAGAAACGCATCACCGTCAATCTCGCCCCCGCCGATCTCCGCAAAGAAGGTCCCGCGTACGATCTCCCCATCGCCGTCGCGATGCTCATCGCCAGCGAACAACTGCACGCCGATTTGTCGAAAACGCTCATCATCGGTGAACTCTCGCTCGATGGACTCGTCCGCCACACGAACGGCGTTCTGCCGATGGCTGCGCTCGCGCGCGAAAAAGGATTCACGACGCTCTTTGTTCCGGCGAGCGATGCGCCTGAAGCCGCACTCGTGCCCGATTTAAAAGTCTATCCAATCGAAAGTTTATTCGCGCTCGTCGCGCATTTGAATCAGTTGCAACCGCTCGCACCCTTCCGCGCGGAAAAGAATTTCGCGCCCGATCCTTCTGCTGCATCCGTCAACGATTTCGCGGACGTGCGCGGACAGGAACATGCCAAGCGCGCGCTCGAGATCGCGGCAGCGGGTCAGCATAATGTGTTGATGATCGGGCCGCCCGGCGCCGGCAAAACGCTGCTCGCGCGTGCGATGCCTTCGATTTTGCCCGCGCTGGAAATTGATGAAGCGCTCGACGTAACGCGGATTTATTCGGTGAGCGATATGCTGCCGAGCGACACGCCGCTTTTACGCGCGCGTCCTTTTCGCGCGCCGCATCATACGATTTCGCACGCCGGGCTGGTCGGCGGCGGACGCTGGCCCCGCCCCGGCGAAATTTCGCTCGCGCATCGCGGCGTTTTGTTTTTGGATGAGTTTCCGGAGTTTGATGCACGCAGCTTGGAATCGCTTCGCCAGCCCCTCGACAACGGCTTTAGTTCGTGAGGACCTCACGCGCTTGGATTCAAGCGTAATTATTGGATTACTTCGCATCGCTGCCTTGTGCCAGACAGCGTGATCGACACCTATTACCATAAAGAGAACCCGGCAGGACGCAGGTCTACCGGGTTCTTTTTAAACGTGCTGTTCATGCCAAAAATCCAGGTGATTCGGCGGAAAGGATCAATTCAGGTTGCACGTGACTTAATCGTGGACATTAACACCGCTGATCATCGGTGAACTCTCGCTCGATGGAATGGTGCGGCACACCCATGGTGTTCTGTCGATGGCAGCACTCGCGCGCGAAAAAAGATTCGATAGCCGGTTCGTTCCATCGAGCGATGCACCTGAGGCATCGCTCATCCCGAACCTGAATGTCTTTCCGATCGAAACTTTATTCGCGCTGGTCGCACATTTGAACGGGATGCAACCCATTGCACCCTACCGTCCCGTGAGCGATTTTTCTTTCGATGCTACTCAACGTGTTAGTGGCATTAGCACAGTTTTTGATTTCTTCTGGCACGATTGCGGTGTCCACAAAAACGTGCGGCAGGCTTATGCCCTGCCGCACGTTTTTATTATCACTGGTTCGACGGGCGCCGGGTGCTCAGTGGTAATTATGTTACCCTCTTGCTAATCGCCCTATCGAATGAATGAAAATCGCGGACGCCGAGTCCACGGATGAAAGTGTGGCACACTAGCATGTTCTGGATGACCCCGGTCGCTTCTGCAGCGATGATCGCAGGTATTGCAAACTGAACCAGCCACCTCCCGCGACCAAAAGCACGGTAGCGCGCCGCGATACGGATAAGGCGCGGCTCATCGCGATCTTACGCCAGGTTAGAAAAGCGGCTGGCAGCCGATGCTCCGGCAATGCGTCCGAAAACTGATCCAGCCATCAATCCAGACCCACCCGCATAGTTGTAATAGAACAATCCCCCCAATAGTTCGCCTGCGGCATACAGTCCTGGAATCGGATGGTCTTCCGTATCCAGAACCTGGGCGTTCTTGTCAACGCGGAGGCCCCCAAAGGTGAATGTCAGTCCACAGGTAACGGCATATCCTTCGAAGGGAGGTTCGTCAATTCGGAGCGCCCAGTTTGATTTGGGAGGAGTAATTCCACGCGTTCGCTTGCCGTCCAAAACAGACGGATTGAAATCGCCGTCTTGCACTGACGCATTGTATTCCTCAATCGTCTGGCGCAAACCCTGTGGATCAATGGTCAATTCATCTGCCAATTGCTCGATGGTGTTCGCTCTTGCTTTAGTGACCTGCCGAATGCGGTATTCATCCCGAAGCATACGAATGACCTTGTTGTCAAAGATCTGGAATGCTAGACGTGCCGGTTGTTTCAGAATTTCGCGCCCGTATTTTGCATACGTATAGTTCCTGAAATCCGCACCTTCATCCACGAAACGTTTGCCTTCGCGGTTCACAATGATACCGAGAGGGTACGAGTGCTTTTGATATCCATCGCCGACGGCAAGATCACCCATAGGCGGAGCTTGCACGTCCCAGGCGACGGCGTGGCACGATGAGTAGTGACCGAAGGACTGCGCGCCAATATTGAGCGCCATCCGGATGCCTTCGCCAGTGTTAAAGCGGGTCCCGCGCACCTTCGCCAGTTCCCAGTCTTTGCCGAGATAGCGGCAGCGCATCTCCGCATTCGCCTGGAATCCACCTGACGCGAGGACGACGCTGCGGCAGCGGATGGTTCTGCGCCCGCTTGAGTCCTGGATTTCCAAACCGATCACCCTCGCTTGATCATCCAGTTTGAGGTTCGTCGCCTTGCTTTCATAGAGAATTTCGACGCCAGACTTTTCCGCAGTCCTGAAGAGCGCGTCAACCAGACCACGCCCGCCGCCATTCGCCTCGAGAATCAGATTCCCAAAAAAGTGGAATTTATTGCCCGACTTGAATGCCTGACGCCCGGTGGCGAGCATCCACTGCACGCCGTGTTGCTGCAGCCACGTCATGGTCGGAAAGGACTGTTTGACCAGAATATCTACGAGGGTTGGATCTGCCAGACCCTCGGTCATCTCTTCGCAATCGTCGGCGAATGCCCGCGCGTTGTAAGGGGGCACTTCGACCGCATCCATCTCGGCGGGCGAGTAGTTCGGCAGGAGCACCTTCATTTGTTCAAAGCTGTCGAACGCAAACCGGAAGAGTCCGCCGGTGAATGCCGAGTTGCCCCCACGTTCTTCAAAAGGCGCCTTTTCCAGAATCTCCACGCGTGCGCCCGCCTCGCGCGCCGTGATCGCCGCGCACAGCCCGGCGTTGCCGGCTCCCACGACAACGACATCGGATTCCGCTTCACGCATAATAGGCTCCATTCTTATGAATTCATTTTGAGGACCAAAAGTTTGGGTTCGGTCATCTCTTCGATGGCATAGCGCGGACCTTCGCGACCCATGCCCGATGCTTTCACCCCGCCGTACGGCATGTGTTCCCCGCGATAGGTTGATGCATCGTTGACGATCAGCCCGCCCACGTCGAGCTTTTCGTACGCGCGCAGGATCAGCTTCATGTTTTGTGTGAACAGGCCGGCTTGCAGACCGTACGGCGTGTTGTTCACTTCGCACAGCGCCGCGTCATAGTCCGTATAGCTTTCGACCGTGACCAACGGTGCGAACGCCTCCAGGCATCTGACCTTCATGTCGGCGGTGGTTTTGGTGAGGATGGTCGGTTCGACCAATGCATCTCGGCGTTTGCCGCCGATCAATACGCGCGCGCCAGAGCCAACCGCTTCGTTGATCCAGGCTTCGGTTCGTTCCGCCGAGGCGCGGTCAATCATTGGACCGATGTCGGTGCCGTCCGCAAATGGATCACCCAAACGTAACTTGGCCGTGTTCGCCAGAAATTCTTTCTCGAAATGGCTGCAGACTTGCGCGTGCACGAAAATACGTTGGACGGAGATACATGCCTGACCCGAATAATAAAAGGCAGCCGTCGTGAGTTTTTTCGCGGCATCTTCAAAATTCGCGTCTTGATGGACAATCACCCCGGCGTTGCCGCCGAGTTCGAGCGTGATGCGCTTGTTGACGGCTGCACGCTTCAGTTGCCAGCCGACCTCGGCGCTGCCGGTGAAGGTGATCATGCGCACCCGGTCGTCGGCGCCCAGAACCTCGGCTTGGTGACCGGACATTGGCAGGACGCTGAGCGCCTTGGGTGGAAAACCCGCCTCCAGGAGTACTTCGCCAAGGATCAACGCCGTCAGTGGCGTTTTGGACGCTGGCTTGAGGATGACTGCATTTCCGGCGGCGATCGCCGGTGCAACCTTGTGCGCGACGAGATTCAACGGGCGATTGAATGGCGAGATGCAGAGCACCGGACCAAGCGGAAAACGCCGCCAGATCGCAAAGCGTCCTTCATCGCCCGCGCGCAGGTCCAATGGAATGACCTCACCTTCGATACGCTTGGTCTCTTCCGCGGCGATCTGGAACGTATCCACGCCGCGATCCACCTCGGCAAGAGATTGAGGGTAGGGTCTCCCACCCTCATAGGTAATCGTCCTGGCGATTTCCTCTTTGCGCTTTTTGAGCAAGCTCACGGCTTTGGTCAGAATTTCTGCGCGGGCGAATGCCGAGAGACGCCGCGTCTCCTCAAAACCCTCCTGTGCTCGCGCGAGCGCGAGTTCCAATTCAGCGTCCGTAGGGCGATAGGTGTGCCCGATCACGGAATCGTCGTAGGGATAATGCACCTCGAGCGGCGCTTTGGATTTGCGCCATTCACCGCCGACGATATAGGGATATTCCTGACGCATCGTCACTCCTTACTTTTGAAAGACTGGTAGAACCGACTTGCCAAGGAGTCTCACGCCTTGCAAAATCCAATTCAATGGCATTTCGGGGCGATTGATCTGTATGAGCAGCCAATCCAATTGCAGTTCAGTCCGATACCGTGTGATTTCCTTGATGAACGTTTCTGGACCTCCGACAATAAAGCGATCGCGCAGCAACAAATCAAAATCCTGCGTCAGTTCGCCGGGGCGTCCCATGGCATCTTCTTTGCCCCAGCGCGCATATTGGGCGTAAAACCGTTGCAGAAAAGGGCGCGCTTGCTCCAGCGCGGTGGCGTTGTCCTTGGCAATGTAGGCGTCGCGCAGCAATACGCGCTGGATCTTCTTGGGGTCTTTACCGGCTGCAACGAGTGCCCGGTCGTAGACCGCGACCTGTGCCTTTAACGCGGCGAGCGTTGCGTACGGTCCCATCGCCCACGCGTCGCCAATCACGGCGATGCGGCGGACTGCTGCCTCCGAATTGCCCCCAACCCACATCGGTGGACGCGGCTTTTGCAATGGTTTGGTCGAAAGGGAGACATCGCGCAGGCGAAAGTTCTTGCCTTCGAACGTCACACGGTCTTCCGTCCACAAACGTTTGACGAGTTCGACGCTCTCTTCCAGCCGCGAGACGCGCCGCGCTTTGGGAATGCCAAATGTCGCAAACTCGACATCGCGATAACCCATCACCGCGTTGCAGATGAATTTGCCTCCCGACAGCACGTCGAGACTCGCCGTCTGCTCGGCGAAATCAACCGGGTTCACCAGCGGGAGGATGAACGAGGCGCCCAGCAGCATGTCGGGGACTTGGCCGGTGAGGCGGGCGAGCATTGGGATTGGCTGCAACGTCTGGTATTCGGTGAGATAGTGATGCCCCGTCCACACCATGTCAAAGCCGGCTTCCTGCGCCGCGTACGCATGCGCGATGACCGATTGAGCCATCTCGACCGGTGATTGGTTGTGCGGATAGTGTGGGTAATAGACGCTGGCAAAGCGCATCGCGTCACCTGATTCTTGGAATCAGCAGCCACTGCTCCTGCGGCGGAACAAAATATTCGACCTGTCCGTTGCCGACAACGCGCCCCTGCTCCTCAATATGCGATTCGACCGTGCGTCCCTCCCATTCGGGCACCGGCGTCGCCACATGCAGTTCAATCGAATACCAGTGTCCCAGACCCATGGCATAGCGCACGCGATCGCCAAATGCCATCGGCCAGTCTTCGGCGACGCGTGCGCCGATCCCGTGAATGCTGTTGCCAATCGAGTGAGTGTAATTGCCAAACCCCGGCTCGTTCCCCTCGGCGCGCATCCTGCCGCCGGTGGGATGGAGGATCTCATATCCGCGCGCCGCTGCCAGGTCGGCGCACGCCTGCCACACCTGCGTGCCGATCGCGCCCGGCTTCATTTGACTGGTAATCAGGTTGCGCATGCGCACCGTCTCGGCGTAGGCGTTTCGCAGTACGGTGGGCGGTGCGGTCTCACCCTCGTGGCGGATGTACGCCGCGCGCTTCATGTCGTTGTGATAGTTGAGAAATCCTAACCCTGCGTCAATGTGAATGTAATCTCCTGGCTGCACGCGTTCCTTGCCGGTATTCTGCTCATAGTTATAACCGCGCCGGCTGAGCCGTACTCCCGGCAGGAGCGACGGTCCTAGCCCTAGGTCGCCGGCAACCTGACGCATCCACCAATAGATGTCCTCCGGCGTGGTGACCCCCGGCTGGATGACCTGCTCGCTCAGCGCCGTTTCAAGCCAAGTCGCCGTCCATCCGCACAGCCGGCGGTACAGCTCGATTTCCGCGGGCACGCGCGTGGTGCGGTAATCGCGCGCAACCAGTTCCGCGCTCACCAGCCGTTCGCGGTACTCGGGCGCGAGCGCCTGTTCCAAATAGCGGCGCAGTTCGTACGTCAGCCCGTCTGCCATCGGGAGGGTAGGCGAGCAATTGATGGCGATGCGTCCGGGATTCCGCTTTTCAATAGCGGCTTTGAGATGCGGCGCGAGCCCCGCCGGATCATAGCCGTAAAATATCACCTCATCGAAGAGGTCCGGGATGATCGTCTCGCGAAAACCGTGCGAGTTGATCGCGACCCTTTCGATGCTGCCTGCGCCACGGTCGAAAAACATGTGCGCGGTGCGCACCCCGCCGCTGTCGCCGCCGAGGTCAACCAGCATAGGATCCGGATTGAATTCCCGATCTAGAATCAACCACAGGTCAATGCCGTGATTGCGCATCGCCTGCGGCAGCGCCTGTTCGTATTTTTGTTTGGTGATCGCGTGCCGGATCGCGACCGACTCTTTGACACTTGGGATACCCAGGCGTTCCTTTGTCAATATGGAATCAATTGGCATAGTCTGCTCTATCGGGATCGCGTCGGGGCTTCCAAATCCTTGAGGAGGTCTTCGCCGATCCGCAGTGTGGAGAGGAGCGCCCCGTCGACGGGAATGAACGTTCCGCTGATGTAAGCCGATTCGTCGCTCGCCAGAAAAAGGACCAACTGGGCGGCTTCCTCTGGTGTACCCATCCGTCCCATCGGTTCCTTGTCCACGATTTTCCATCGCCCATCCTGGGTTTGCCCCTTTGCCAGGTGCGCCGGGTTCGGATAGACGAACATATCTACACTGCCGGGTGCGATCGAGTTGACGCGAATGCGGTCCAGCCCGAATTCAATTGCCATCGCGTTAGTCAGCCCAATCAGCGCGGCTTTGGATGCTGCGTACGCCGCCGCGGTGCCGCGCGTGCGCAGGGCATGCACTGACGAGGTGTTGATGATGCTCCCACCTTTGGCCTGCAGCATGTACGGAATCGCCGCGCGCGACATGAGAAACGCCCCCTTGACATTCACGTCCATCATGCGGTCCCAGTCCTCTTCCGAAAATTCGAGCAGCGATCCATAGTTGCTGAAACCGGCGTTGTTGAACAGGATGTTCACGCCGCCGAACGTCTCGACGGTTTGGCTGACCAGGCGCGCGCAGTCGGACGCGCGTGAGACGTCCGTTTGGACGTAGATCGCTTCGCCTCCCTGTTCGCGGATGAGACGGGCCACCTCGGTTCCGCCGGCAACGTTGCGGTCGCTCGCCACGGCGACCCGCGCGCCTTCCTTCGCGAACAACAGCGCGGCTGTACGCCCGATTCCCGAAGACGCGCCGGTGATGATCGCGACTTTGCCATCCAGTCTCATGAGTCTCTCCCGCTAGGACCGGCTCACTGCCTGGGCGCGCTTATCGCGCGTCTTGCGCTGCCGCTCCAGAACCTTGTCGAGCACCTGATCGGTAATCTCGGTTTTCTTTCCGCTGGTGATCTTGCCAAACAAGCCCGACCAGTTGGGCCACGTCTCGCCGGCAAAGAGCTGGCGGCTCGCCCAGACGACCCCAAACCCCCACTGCAGCCGTACCGGCAGCCGCGTGTAGAACGCGCGAAACCAGCGCTGTTTTGCCAGCCAGCGCAGGAGCAGGAAAAAGCGGCGGTCGAATTCGCTGCGCCAGTAGGACGACGGGTCGCGATAGCTCGCGCCGTAATCCGGATGCGGCAACTCCTTGCGCTTGCGGTCGTCAATCAGCGTGAATGTCACGCGCTTTTTCACATTGTGCCGGATGCGGTCATGCCGGTTGCCGTCGAAATCGTAGATGGTGGGGTCCACGTCAACATACCCTTTTTCGATCGCGCCGTGCATGACTTCCACGCCCAGGTCGGAACGCACAAAGGCGATTGACATCTTTTGCATATAGTCGCCGATAGTGATGTCAGCAAGGTTGGCGAAAAAGTCAATGCACAGAGTGCAGCCGCCCGACTCGTACAGCGGGTCGAGCCGGCGAATGTCCGAACCAAAGTGACCGAGCGTGCCGCGCACCTCGCCATTCTTGAGGGCTGCTATCGCCGAACTGCCGGCACCGCCGCGAAAACTGAATTTCGTCACCTCTCTTGGCTCATTGATGCCCATATCGCGCAGCAGTTGCAGCGTGTAACCCGGCACGCGGTTTCCGCCGCACATCAGTCCCATCGTAAAGATGATCTGCTTGACCATTTCCGGTCCGGGGTCCGGCGCAAACTGGGCGTTGCGGATGCCGTTGATGTGACAGCCCGATCCGACCAGCGCATATTTCTTGTGCGGTTCAAGACGGATCTGCTGAAGGATCTGATTGATCGGCACGGTCACATAGTGCGAGCTGGTGTTGGCAAGCATCTCATCGCGATTCCGCACGATTCTTGGAATAACCTTCCATGGTTCTGTCTCGCTCATCCCGCACATGATTACCCCGTCCACGCGACCGCTTTCCAGCAGGTAGATGCTAAGCCCGGAGATCAAGCCTCCGCCGGCGGCGCTCTTCCAGATCCGGCGGTCGGTCATGTGTCCGCCGTAGGTCTCTTTGACCGCGCCAGCCAGTTCGTCCGGGGTAGGGGCGCGCCCAAAGAGCTTGATCGAGTATTCTTCCAGATATTCGTGCTCGCGCGGGCAGGCGCGCACGCACAGAGTACAATCTACGCACTCGCGCCCCTGAACCAGCGCGGGCAGAGGATGCTCCTCTCCCCGCATCTCAAGACACGCGACCGGACAAATGCCGACGCACACACCGCACTGGAGGCAGAGGTCCTGATCAACTACGTCGGCGACGAGGCGGTCAAAGTCGGTCATGCCCTGGCGCCGATGATCTTGAAAATCAAGGGCGTTCTCGTCGAGAAATTTCAATGGTGGATTAGCTTGCATCATCTCTTCCCTTTCCCCATTCAGCGTTTCATATCGCTGGGTGGACCCGCCACCACGATCGTCACGAGGTCCTCGAATCCCGTATTGAAGAGCCCATGCACGATGCCCGGCGGAATGAAAACGCACATGCCCGGTCTGATCACGTGCCGCGCCCCGTCCAGTTCGATGACCCCTTCGCCGCGGATGACATAATAGATATTCTCGGCGCGCTCGTGTTTGTGGGCAAAGATCTGCCCCTGCGGACGCGTAATCGCCACGCGAAAGTCGAAATACTGAGTCTCGCTGTTCTCTGGATTCAGCAGCAGTTTGGAATAGCTCGATTCGTGACCGGGCGGCAGAATCCAGTTCAATTCCTCGGCGCGTACGATTTTGGCAGGCACAGGCACACTCCTTAGTGGTGTGAGATTGAATTCAACAGGAATGCTTGGATCGCGTCCAGTCCGGTCCGGATGTTTTCCTGCGAGCAGGCGAACGAAAGCCGCAGATGCCCCTCGCCTTGCAGACCATAGTAGCGCCCCGGTGACATGACGACATGTGCAGAGGTCAGCAGATCCTGCGCCAGTTTCCAGGAATCGCCGCTGAAACGGGACAGGTCCACGAAACAATAAAAGGATCCCTGCGGTGGCGTAAAGTGAACGCCCTCGATGCGGTTCAACCTATCGCTCATCAACAGGCGTCGTTCGGCGTACTCGCCAATCATCTGCGTGACACAGTCCTGCGGTCCGCGCAGCGCGGTAACCCCGGCGCGCTGGGTGAACCCGGGCGCGCATCGCCCCGACTGGTAGATCACTTTGGTCATCGCCTGCGTCAGCGGTGCCGGCGCGAGATTGTATCCCAGACGCCAGCCGGTCATCGCATAGGTCTTTGAAAAACTGTTCACCGTGATCGTACGCCCCTTGACCTCATCACCCAGCGTCGCGATGCTGATGTGCTCCGCCCCGTCAAAGACCAGTTTCTCGTATACCTCATCCGTGATGATCAGAAGGTCGTGGGCGACGCAAACGGAAGCAATCTGCTCCAGCTCCGCCCGGGAAAAGACGGTGCCGGTCGGATTGTGCGGACTGTTGATCACAATCGCTTTGGTGCGCGGCGAGAGACGCGCCTTGAGCGCATCCGGATCGAGCGCATAGCGGCGCGCGTCCCGGACGAGCGGAACCATGACCGGAATCCCTCCCGCTAGGCGGGTCATAGCTTCATAGGGACCATAGCCGGGGTCTACCAGCAGCACCTCGTCGCCTGGATTGACGACCGCCATGAGCGCGGCGTACAGCCCCAGCGTCGCGCCGGTCGTCACCAAGACTTCCTTTTTTAGATCGACCGCGATTTTGTTTTCGGTACGGACCTTGTCGGCAACCGCCTCGCGCAGTTCGAGCAGTCCTTCTCCGACGATATAGTGTGTGTCGCCGCGCGCCAGCGCCTCCTGACCGGCGGCGACGATGTGCGCCGGCGTCGCAAAATCCGGCTCGCCCTGCACCAAATAGGTGACCGGTATGCCGCGCTTGAGCAGGTCAGCGCCCATGTGCATCATTTCTGCCACGCCCGAAGGCGGAACGCCAGCGATGCGATCGGCGATCTTGGACGCGGTGAGGTTGTTCGTGGCGGCGTTCATCTAGGCGGCGTCCTCGTATCGCACCAATGCATTGAACAGGAACTTGAAACTGGCATGTGTGTGGGCGCGGAAATGCGGTCTAAACGTGTACAACAGCACGCGCCCCTTTCCATAGAGCGCCTCGATCAGCGCGGGTTTGCTGCGCAGGCGACTCTCGCCCACCAGACGCCCGCTCTGCAGAATATCCCGCCCGGCGTAGCGGGTGACGACGCAGTAGCGCTGCGAAGCTTCATTCGCCTGAATTTGCAGGACCGGCTGATTAACTCCGAGGATGAATCCGCGTGCCGGCATGCCATAGCCCAGACGATGATTTGGATCTGTCTGCACGCGCAGCGTGGAACCGGGGCACCAGTATTCATCGGTTTTCAATCCCTCAACGACGTTCTTGATCGGCAGGCGCAAGCGTTTGATCGCAAAATCGCAGGCGCTACCAATCGCGATCAGCGTGCCTCCCTGCTCGACAAAGGTCGTGATCTCTCGAATGCCCGGCTCGCCAATCCCGCTGCGATACTCTTGCGGCACACTCGGCATGCCCCGGCGCATTTCGGATTTGTTGTCATTTTCGCCCAGCCCGGTGATGTTCGCATCGCTGTCGTCGTTAAAGACGATCACGTCCAACGTTTTAGCGAGCGCGCCCGCTTGCACTGTCGCATCGCGCACGGTTTGATAGGAAAAATGGAACTGCTCCAGTAGCCAGCGGCACCAGCCCTCGTCCATGTTGCCGCCGTTGTATCCCTGGTAGACGCCGACGCGCGCCGAGTGTGTCGCTGTTCTTTTCGCAGTCAGCGCGTCGTCGCATCCCATCGCCTCCAGCCCCAACTCCTGCACAATCGCAGACAATTTAGTCTCAATGCCGGGTTGATTTGGAATGAAAAATGTGCCAGCGGAAAAAAGTCTGCTGTTGACGCGGACCGGCTCTTCCATGCGCTCGACGGACAGGTTACTGCTCAGTATCTGATTGACCGCCGAAAAACTGTCGTTGTGGTGAGCCGATAGCAGGTAACCGACCTTGGAACGACTGTTTATCCGTCCTTGCGGAATTGGGATTTCGCAAACCGGGTGGAACGCGCCTTGAAAGGGTTGGTCCTCTTGGACCACGTCAACGCCCATGAACTCCCCCAGCGTCCACGTGGCGAGATCCAATTGGCCGGGCGCAGGGCGTCCCTCGCGGTCGCGTGTGAATTCGTTGTCTGGATAGACGGTCTTTTCGAAGAACGTCTTGATCACCGGGCGCAGCGGCTGCGCGCAAAACAATACGTACGTACCTTTGGGATATTCGGCGAAGCCGACGTGAAACGGCTCATCCGCCTGCTGAATCTCGACCTCGCTCTGCGCCAAGATCTGCAACAGTTTGATCGCGGTCAGCCCGTCGTGCTGCTTTTCCGGAAGGATGTAGGCAAACGGCGGCTCGCGTCTGCCTACTGCGACGCTCCGCTGGGCTTTGATATGCATGTTGAACAGAATCGTTTCTCTATATTTCGCGGCAAAGTCGAGGACCGCTCGCGCGCCGACGAGATTCTGTTTCACCATGTCGCTCAGCCCCCACCAACCGCCGGACCATGGGTGCGGAAAGATCATCTGCGGGTCCGTTCCAGAGATCCGTCCGCGCGGCGTATTGGAGGATTGCAGTTGATCGGGATGAATGAAGATCGGGGAGGCGAATTGGGCGCTGGCGGTTTCAAAGGTGCCGGCGATCTGATGCAAATAGCCGGCGTATTTGCACCAGCCGCCCATATTCCAGCCGGCAAAGCTGGTGGCGTTCTCGACGCCGGTGATGCCATTCGCTTCCAGATCGGCGGCGATATGCGCGCCGAGTAGCTGCCCCTCGCGCCAGATCAATGGATCTATATTCGGATGCAGCGGGTCGATCCAGGGCGGGACGTACATGCGCGCGCCATAACTGCCCATCTGGTGCACGTCAATGTGGATTTGCGGATACCACTCGCGGTAGAGCACCCGCCCGAAGAGCTGCGATTCCTTCTGCGTCAGCAGGTACGAATCGCGATTGTTGTCGTGCCCCGTGTATTCGTGGTATAGCCAGGGCAGCGGACAGCCCTCATATTCGGTGCCGAGCCAGCGGTTGTACCAATCAACTGCCGTGATCTGACCGTCGGGATTCATGCACGGAAAGAGGAGCAGGATGACCTCCTGCAGGATCTGCTTGGTCTCGACCGCATTCGACGTTGCGAGTTCGTATGCCAGTGCGGTTGCCATCTGCGTCCCGACCGGTTCATTGGAGTGGATGCTGCAGGAAATGACGACAATGACCTTGCCAGCACTCGCGAGTGCCCGCGCCTCCGCGCTGGGCAGGTCCTTATCTCTTGCCAGCCGCCGGGCGATCTGTTTGAAATTGTTCTTTTGCGCGAGATTCGCCGCCGAAGAAATCACACACAGGATGAACGGATGACCTTCAGTCGTTTGACCCAGATCAATTGTTTCCACTCGATCGGACTGCTCATCGAGCAATCTAAAGTATTGATAAATTCTATCCCAGCGGGCGAGTTTGCGATCAGCCCCCATCGGGAATCCAAAGAATTGCTCGGGTAAAGCTATAGCGGCGGTCATGCTCTAATTCCTCCCTCGCCACCGAATGAATCCGGGTGAAAGTTAGGTTTTGCGGCGGGCAGCGGCGGAAGCGCCCAACCGCCAATCGCGGGCGGCAAAATATCGCGGTCCACGATCACCTCGAGCACATACGGGACACCCGCGCGCAGCGCCTCGCGCAGCGCGGCGCCCAGTTCCGCCGGCTGGGTGATCCGTCGCCCCTGCGCGCCCATCGCGCGCGCCATCGCCGCGTAATCAATGTCGTGTAATTCACCATTCGATTCTTTTCTAAAGCTCGTCCCGATTTCCCGGTTGGGCCACAGACCCACCTGCAGATCGCGGATCGAGAGATAGCCGGAATTGTTCCAGACAACCCAGACCGCTGGAATTCCGGCTTCCACTGCCGTCACGACTGCGTTCGCCGTCATCAAAAAGCCGCCATCGCCGCACAGTGAGACGACTGGACGATCAGGCGCGGCGAGTTTTGCCCCCAGCACGCCGCCAACAGCAAAACCCATTGACGCAAAGCCCCACGACTGGAGCACGGTTTGCGGCAGCGCCGTCCGCCAATTTTGCACGATCCAGTTGTGATGCACACCGACATCTACCAGCAGAATGCCATCGCGCGGCAGAGCGGCGCGCACTTCGTGCACCAGCCGCGCCGGGTGAATCGGCTGAGCATCAGACCCAACGATCTGTTCGAGATGGCTTGACCAGACGCGCTGCCAGCGCGCTATCTGTTCAAACCAGCGCGCTGTGCGGTCATGCGCAACCCGCCGCGAGCCCGCTTCTGCCAAAAGCTGCCGCAAGACCGAGCGCGCGTCGCCGACGAGACCCAGCGCGACTGGATAATTCCGCCCCAATTCCTCCGGGTCAATATCAATCTGGATTAGTTTCGTCGGCGGAATGCTGAACGAATACCCCGGCAGCCACGAGCTGGAGACGCGATCGTCGAAACGACATCCGATCGCGAACAGTACGTCACACGATTGCGCGACAGCGTTCGCCGGATAGGTGCCGTTGCGTCCGACATCACCCAGCGACAACGGATCAAACATGTCAATCCCGCCCTTGCCGTTCGGCGTATTAACGACTGGGATATGCAGGAGCCGGGCAAGTGCGGTTAGCTCGCCCGCTGCCTCGGATATGACGGTCCCATGCCCGGTCATGATCACCGGCCGCTCGGCGTGGAGCAGCAGGTCTACTGCACGCGCGACCGTGGCGGGATCCGCCGCCGGGCGCGCATCAATTTCACGATGCCATTCCCCGGGCACGGGCACCGCCGCGGCGGTTTCCTCGATGAACACGTCGAGCGGGACGTCAAGCTGGACCGGACCGAATCGTCCCGTCAACATGGTTTTGAATGCTTGGCGTAGCATCGTCGGAAGCATTTCAGCACGGCTTGCCTGAAAACTGCGCTTGACGTAGGGGCGAAATATTTGCGTGGCGTCCGCCTGAAAGTATCGGTAGGTCTCCTGAAAGGGACCGTGATTGAACTGGCTCGTCGGCACGTTGCCGGTGATGGCGAGGAAGGCGGATGAATCCATCATCGCCGAGGCAACTGCGATGGGCATATTCGCTGATCCGGGACCGCATGAAGTCAGCGTGGCGATCGGGCGGTGCCTGACTCGAAAATAGGCATCCGCCATGAAACCCGCGACTGACTCGTGGTGTACGGAAATGAACTTGAGACGGTCGGCGCGATCGTACAGCGCATTGAGAAAACCAACGTTGCCGTGACCGCACAATCCCACTACAAAGGGGACGCCCTCTGCAATCAGATAATCCGCGATCAGTTCGCCGCCTTTTAGGGATTTAGGACTCAATTGTTCCATTTCTTTTCTTAAGGTCACATCGAGTTTTATAGCCATTCAGGACGCCTTTCCATGCTGTATTGACTTTTCTCGGGTCACGCATCGAGGATGTGCCGGATGCGCGGCAGATTAAAAAGCTGCGGGCGCGTGTGATGGAATTTCTTGAACGCTTCGTAGATTCTCCGCATCTCGACGATTGGTTCGATGTGGCTGTCCACGCGGATATCCACCCAGGGATACTCGTGCTCGCGGACGACGAACAGGGAAGATGAAATTCTGCCGCGCCGATCCCCGCCGGCATCCTGCCCGGCTTGGAGCCCGCGCAACAATTTCTCTGCCAGCGGTTCGTTTTCCGGCGTTGCCTCGAACTCGTCCACCATCGCTCGAACCACCGCCTCGCCATTATCCACGAGCAGATTGCCCGCCGCGATGGAATGCTTGCCGACCACATGCCCCTTCCAGTCCTGACAGTCCGGACCCGTGTAAACCGCCATCCCGCCGCGGGCGTCAATGATCGAACACTGTCGTTTGCGACGGTCTTCTTCCGCATCCCCCTTGAGCGTGGCGTCGAGAACGTCTTGTGCCGTATGCCCCTGCTTTAACAGCTTTAGTCCATCCAGTCCGACGTATGGATTGCTCCATGCCTGGATGGCGATCACGCCCGCGCCGGGCGCGGCATAGCGCGAGAGCCAGCCGACCGAGACAATTGCGGATGCAACGGCAATGCCGAATTCGTCGGTTTTCGGATCATGACCGATGACCGAATGAGTGCTCAAGTAAATCACGCTTGCTCCTCCTGCTTGTATTAAAGATCAGTATACCCATGGAATCCATCTCAGTGTTCGAACCATTATTCCAACGATCCCGCCGAGCAGTTGCATGAACAGAAGCAGTCCAAAAGAGAATATCCCCTCCAGCAGTGCCGGCGCGAAAAAGGTCTCCTTGTCCGGCACCACCGGTGAAAAAGATGGTGCGAGCAAGACGGCTGCTAGCATTCCGCCCGCCACGGCACAGCTCAACACGGCGCGAGCGCCCAACTGTTTGAAATCGCCCCAGCGCATACCGATCCAGAAACCGCTAACCGATAGTGCGAGGTACAAATACGCGATGTCGAACTGAAGCGGCGCATAGTTCCGCGTCAGCGACGACGTGGCGATCAGCAGATAACCGATGATCAGACCGCTGGCGGCGCTCGTCCAAATGTTTCCGAGAACACCGCGCCAAGCCAGCGCTATTTGATCTCGGACCGGCGGCGTGTTCTCCAATCTACCCATAGATCATTGTTCGACACGAGCAAATTGATTCTTCCACTCAATTCCCAGTCTGGTATACCGCTCTGATTCGCGCGGGCAAGCTGATCCTGCGCGCTTGCGGTCAGCACCAGCGGCAGCGCCAGCGACAAATTAGATTTGTTAGTTGACTCTTCGGTCAAAATAAGCTTGCCTCCGCCCAGCGTACGATCGTTCACTTCGATGGCGTACACAATCTGTTTCACCTCGACAGTGGCCGGAATGGCACTCTGAATCAGCACCTGAACGATCAGCCGCGTTTCTCCATCAACCGATTCGGCAGAGACGCCGGTGATATCAATCGTCAGACGCCGCACCGCTTCGACCGACTGCGTCAGACGAAGCGCCGTTTGGGCTGACAGGATGAGCGCCGCCGCGGCGAATGCGATCAGGCATGCCGGTGCGAGGTAACGCGCCCACTGGCGCCATTGACTCTTCATAGGGTTTGGAGGTGAATGTCGCCCAAAAACTCACGAATACTGTATCTGCTGCGCCTGCGCAGTCAGCCGAGCGACCTTGTCCGCGAACTTGATCGAGCTGTTGTCCTGCGGTTGATAGCCCAAGACCTGACGGGCGTTGTGCAGACTCCAAAACTTGTAATCGTTGTCGCTGATCCCGTAAACGATCAAAAACGGAACGCCGAATTCGTCGGCGATGTTTTCTGCTTCGATGGCGCGGCTAAAGAGTTGAATCTGGTCGCGCTGGCTAAAGTACGCGCTCAGTGCGCGTCGCATTTTCTTCAAGTCGCCATTGCAGTTGTCAATATCGGTCTCGCGCGGTCCGCCGATGCGGATGTGCACCTGCTCCAGCCGCCGTCCGCCATTCTCGCCGCCGCTCGCAAAAACATAGCCCACGTCTTCGACCACCTGTTTGGTCCAGCCGTAGTAGTGGTCCGAGCGCGGCATGACCTGCTCGTCCACGAAATTCACCCTGCCGTCCAGCACGAACGTGTCGTACGATTCGACGACGCGGATTGACGAGCAGACCACCGCGCGGCGCACATTTTCTTCGACCGCGGCTTGGAACACGTTAAATGTCATTTGCACGTTCTGCATTTCGGATTGGAACTTGTCCGAGCGCGCCTCCGGCGTGCCCCCGTCCACAAAGCGTCTGGTGCGCCCTTCTTTGAATCCGCCATGGACGAGCGCGTCCGCGTCCTTGAAATAGTGGCGGTACTTGTTCCGGTCGAGATCGAGAAGATCAACGATATTCACGCCTTCGATGACCTTGCCCTCGGCATTTGTATTTCGAACGTCGAGCAACACCAGATCATAGCGTTCGCGAAAGGCGTCGATCAATCGCCCAAAGATATAGCCGCATGCGCCGGTGACGACCACCCGCCGTTTCTTCATAGGTCACACCTCTTGATGATTTGAATGAACGAATAAGAGCCGGCTTGGCGGCAGCAGGTTCGCACCGAGCGGACCTGCCGCCGCAGCCGTGAGCCCGGATTGGCTTACTCGAGCCAGGTCCGGTCCAGTTTCACCACTCGATAACGATCCTGTCTAAAATTCTGCACTCTTTTGGCGGACGCGTGATTGTCCTGCACGTACTTTTCACCGACGAAGGCGAACAGATGCATCGGTTCGATGTACTCAATCAACTTGAGGTAGATCTCTTTGCGTTTGTTCACATCGGCGGTTTTCAGACCTTGATCCAGCATCTCGTCAATCTTGGGATCGCGCAACTGGGGAATGTTCTGCGTATTGGTTGAGCGCAGTTGTTCGAACATGCCGGATGGGTCGCAATCCTCAGACTGGGAATTCCAGAGCGTCGTCTGGTAATTGCCCGGCCAGAGATACTGATTGTAGAACGTGTTCAGCTCGTAGATCTTGAGGTTGGCTTTGATGCCGACTTTTTGCAGCTCACCCTGCATGACCTGAGCGAAGAATTCGTTGAACTGTCCATTCGGAAAGTCCAACTCGACATTCTTGCCGGTCTTGGCATCGTTCAAAATCCCATCTCCATCGGTGTCCTTGTATCCCGCAGCTTCCCACAATTGTTTGGCTTTAGGTAGGTCGTAAAGGTACTTTTTCGAAGCCGCCGGCACGTACAGCCAGCCCTTGGGAGACAGCCACGAGGTTTCCATATTGTATTTGCCGGTCGCATCAATGCCCTTCAGGATGGCTTCCTGATTGAGCGCATAGCGCATCGCCTCACGGAATTTGACGTCGGAGGTGGGACCGGCTTTGCTGACGTTAAAGACGAGACCTTCCACGCGGCAGCTCGCCCAGTCAAACATGTTGTATTTTTCCGAGATGCGTTTGACCTGATCCGGGGGAACGTTATCCATCACCTGAACGCTGCCGGCTTCCAGCTCCAGGATGCGGGTCGCTGGCTCGGAAATAAAGCGGAACACAACTCTGTCCAGGCAGACTTCGCCGCCCCACCAACTGGTGTTGGGCGCCAGAACAAGGCGATCGTCGGTGACGAATTCGACGAATTTGTACGGACCGGTGCCGGCCAGATTCTTGCCCACGAAATCGCGGGACGGGTTCTCCCTCAGCACTTTCGGGCTGATCATCGAAAACGCAATGTCGGCAAGCTCGCTCAAGAACGTCGCGCGTACCTCTTTGCGTTTCAAAACGACGGCGGTCTCATTGGGTGTCTCGACTGTGACACCCTGAAACGCGCGGTTGAGCGACGCCGTGCTTTGACCCTGCACGCGCTCGACGTTGGTTTTGACCGCATCGCTGTTAAAGGCAGTGCCGTCATGAAACTTGACGCCGCTGCGGAGGGTGAAGGTGTAGGTCAGCCCGTCCGCCGAAATGTCCCATTTGGTCGCGAGGTAGGGTTGAAACTCGGATTTGCCGGGGAGTGGTGGCGTGATCAGTTGGTCGTAGATTTGGTTGAGCATGCGGCGGGCATTGGCAGACCCGGCGCCAATCTGTGGATCGGTACTGGACGGATTCGCCAGCGCCGCGTAGGTGAGCGTTCCGCCCTTCTTGGGGCATTTAAAGTTGCCCGACTCGACCGACGTGGCTACCGTCGCGGTCGGCGCGGCTGGTGCCGTAGTCGGCGCGGTGGTCGCCTTGGGCAGGACCTGCGTCGCCGCTGGCGGCGCGGTGGTTGGCGCTGCCGCGGGGGCGCAAGCGGCAGTTACGGCAACGGTGAGCATTACTACCGCGATAGTAATGAACTGCGTTCTTGAAGCGAACATAGCTTCTCCTCCATTTGGTCTTCTATGCCGGACGGAGCACTCTGCACGCGGCCGGCGGATTTTGATAAAGTCGAGTTGGAGTTTTGGTTGACGAATCCACCTCCTTTGGGGTCAACGCTTATCGAATCGTGCCGAAATGTCCATGCTGATCGCCTACCGCTCGCGCATCCGCGGGTCGAACGCGTCGCGAATCGCATCGCCGATAAAGTTGAGGCACAGCACGGTCAGCAAGATCGCCATACCCGGGAAGAACATAATGTGGGGCGCTTCGTACAGGTTAAAGCGACCCTCACTGATCATCGCGCCCCATTCGGGCGTTGGCGGCTGTGCGCCCAGTCCCAGAAAACTCAAGGACGAGGCGGACAGGATGACGCTGGCGACGCGCAGCGTTGTGACCACGATGAGCGGCGCGAGCGCGTTGGGCAGGATGTGCCGGAACATTATGCCTGCGTCAGGCACTCCACTCGCGCGCGCCGCCGTGACGAAATCCTGCTCTCGCAATGAGAGCGTATTTCCGCGCGCCACGCGCGACATGCCCGGCAGCGCGTAAACGCTGAGCGCGAGGAGGACATTGAACAAGCCCGGTCCCAGGATCGCGACGATCAAGATGGCAAGTAAAATCCCGGGAAAAGCCATAATGACCTCGATTACGCGCATGATTACATTGTCAACCAGCCCGCCGAAATAGCCGGACGCTAGTCCCAACGTCACACCCACCGCCGCGCCAATCACGACGGCGAGTAATCCGACGGTGAGCGAGACGCGCGCACCGTAGAGGACCCGGCTGAAAATGTCTCGTCCGCCGCGATCCGTTCCAAAGATGTGCTGCGGGCTGGGACCCTGTAGCCGCTCCGACAGGTTTTGGACCGTTGGATCGTAGGTGGTGAGCAGGGGCGCAAAGATAGCCGCCAGAATAATCGCAAGCAGAACGAACGCGGAGATAACGGCGGCTTTGTTCTTCCGCAGTTGCACAAAGGCGCGGTACCATTCACTGCGTCCCTGCACATGCAAGGTTTGTGCTTGCTGTGATTCCCGAATGCCGGTCATAGATGCGCTGGTTTCCATGATGGTTCGCTCATTCAAGGCGGATGCGCGGGTCAACGTAGGCGTACAGAATATCTGCCGCCAGGTTCCCGAGCACAAAGGCAAATGCCGTGATCAGGACGGTTGCCTGAACGACCGGATAGTCGCGCCCGGAAATCGCGTCCACGGTGTACCGCCCAATGCCGGGCCACGCGAAAACGCTTTCGATGATGAACGCGCCAGACAGCAAGCCGCCGAGCTGAATGCCCAGTATGGTGATGACGGGGATCAGAGCATTTTTCAGAGCGTGCCGATAGACCACGATCCTTTCGTGCAGACCCTTGGCTCGCGCGGTCGTAATATAGTCCTGTCGCAGCACGTCGAGCATGCCGCTGCGCATCAGCCGTGCTACCAGCGCGGCAGGGATGACGCCGAGCGTGACAGCCGGCAAAATGAGATGCCGCCAGCTTTCCAGCTCCCACAGCGGTCCGCCGCGGCCCGAGATCGGCAGCCAGTGCAGATGCAGACCAAAGAGCAACATCAGCAGAAACCCGAGCCAAAAGCCAGGCATCGAGACCCCGATGAGCGCGACCAGCATACTGCCGTGGTCAAACCATGTATTGTGCCGGCGCGCCGAGATGATGCCTGCCGGTATGCCGATCACATACGAGATCATCAGCGCCACGATTCCCAGTTCCAGGGTGTTCGGCAGTCGTTGCAAGAGGTCCTCGCGGATCGGCTGGTTCGTCCGGATCGAGCGCCCGAAATCGAGCTGGACGAATTTCACCACGAAATCTGCAAATTGCTCGTAGAGCGGACGCGTCAGACCCAGTTCCTGACGCAGCCGCTCGCGCGTGAACTGTGCATCCGGTCCAGATCCTCCCAGTTCGTCGGGCGGAACGAGCAGAATGATCGGATCGCCAGGTGCTGCCCGCAGGACGATAAATACCAGCAAGAGCGTTCCGATCATGACAAACACCGATGCGATCAATCGCTTGGCGATGAATCTAGCCATACGCGCTCCTCACGCACGCTCGGAACTCGGCCGCCGCGATTCAGTGTGCGCCGGCGAACCCGCCTTATCTCCTCTTGGACGCTGCCCTGGCGAATGGCGCATGCCACCCCAGAAACCTGAATCACTCAATTCCCACGTCCCGCGGAGTTTACCCAGGACATAGGTCAGGTCGGAGGGAAGAACGGACAAGAGCCGGCGGATCCAGAGACTGTGAACCAAGAAATAGATAATCTCCCAAATCCAACGATTGCGTCGCCGTGTCCACAAAGCGCGGGCGTCCAGCGAAAACGACCCATAACATGGGGCGGCCAACCCGTCCGCCTGACGCCGGGCAATGACCGAGTATGCTTCGCGGTACTTGATGCGCACGCGTAGCGGGTGATCCTTGCGCAAACCTCTGCGAGGATCAACGGAAGCGTGCCACTCCCCAACGATGACGCCAGCCCGAACTGCTCCCTCCATTGCCTGGATGCCCTGGGCAGAGCGAAGAAAGGCAAAGGATTGTTTGCCGGGCCCAGTGTCGCCCACCGTGATATCCGCCAGCACCGATAACAGGTCGGGACACGCCGAACAACCCTCGGCGTGATAGAGCAAATTCATGCGGTAGACGTCGTGCCCAAAACGTTTGCTCGTGCTCTTGCGCTCTCCGTTCTGCAGTCGGGCGTTTGCGCCGGTTCCGTCCGCGGCACGATACGCGAACTCCACGATTTGGGCTGGATCGGTGATGCCCATGCCGCGCAGCAGATAATCAGTGCCTTCGGGATACCAGTTTCCGCCGCAGGCGATGCCGATCACGAGCGGGATCTTGTCTTGCCATGCAGGCTCAGCCTGCTGCAATTTGCGTAGACCGCTGACGTGACAACCGGCACCCACCAGAATGTAACGCCCAGCGCGCCCGCGCAATTCTCGGAGAGTATCGGCGATTGAAACGAGCGAATGCTTGGAGCGAGTCGTCTTGAGAATCTCCTCACGCGTGCGCACCAGTTTCGGCTTGGCGCGCCAGGGCTGTTCTTCGTCAAATCCCGCCACGAGCGCGCCGTCGAATTGTCCGCTTGATAGCAGGTGAATGAGCAAGCCGGTGACCAGCCCACCGCCCGACGTGGTCTGCCAGATTGCCTCATCGGCGATATGTCCAATAAAGCCTTTGAGCGCCACCCCGCCCAAATCCCAGCGATCGAGTGTCTTGCCAAACTGCCACGCGGACAATTCCGCGTAATCTACCCCGCGTTCCGGACACGCCGCGACGCACAAGCCGCAGCTCGTACATTCGGTCCCCGCCACCAGATGCGGCTCCGGATTTGCCGCGTCCATCCGAATGCACGAGACCGGACATGCGCCGGTGCAGACGCCACAGCGGACGCAGATGCCGGCGGAGATCACATCCGCCCTCAGCCGCTCGAAATGCAACGGCGGGAACGAGAGCGTTGGCTTGGATAGGGCAAACATTGGCTAATTCAATCTGGTTTGTTCCAGTTCTGTCAGAGCCGCGTCCATCGCCCCGTTCAGTTCGTCAATTTCCCCGCGCGTCATCGCCATAGAGGGGGTAATGCGCATTTCGTCGCCGCCTCCACCTTCCATCGGTCCGCCGCTGGCTGAGACGATCACGTGGCGATCGAGCAAGAGCTTGGAGAGCCGGCGCGCGAACTGGGTTTCCGGCGCGAACGGGGTTTTGCCGCGGCGGTCTTTGACAAACTCGACGCCAATCTGCAAGCCGTACCCGCGCACATCACCGATGCTCGGATGTCCTTCTGCCAAATCGACCAATTGTCCCTTGAGATATTTCCCCTGTTCGCGTGCGGCGGTGACCAGATCCTCTCTTTCGATCACATCCAGCACGGCATTGCCGACCGCGGCGGCGAATGGATTGGCGCTGAACGTATGACCGTGGTGAAAGCGCCCGCTGAATTTTTCCATCAAAACATCAATGACCTTTTGGGAGACGATCATCCCTCCCAGCGGGCAGTATCCTCCGCTCGCGCCCTTGGCGAAGGTGATGATATCTGGCGTCACGCTCCAGTGATCAATGGCAAAACGCTTGCCCGTGCGCCCGAACGCGGTCTGCACTTCATCGGCGATGAGCAAGATGTCATAGCGGTCGCAGATCTCGCGGATGCGGCGAAAGTAATCCTCGGGGGGAATTTGACCAATGCGCGAAGAACCTGTAATCGGTTCAGCAATAGACCTCTTGCATAAGTGCGCGATAATA
>JACQGS010000115.1 GCA_016199405.1 Chloroflexota bacterium
ATCGTCACCGGCGATAATGGCAACGGCATTTTTATCAAAGCGCACGCGCAACGCTGCGGCAGCGGAAACATCATTCAGAATAACAAGATTCTCAACGCGGTTTATAACGCCATCGAGTTTTCGTTTTGCAAAGACAATCAGGTCATTGGCAATGAACTGGTCGGATCGTACGACGCGATCTTTTTCGGCTTTACCACCGGCACCGTCGTCCGCAACAACACCATCCGCGATATGCGCAATCACGGCATTATTTCCTTCAACAGTCGCGGCAGTATCATCGAAGGAAATCAGGTCGTGAACGCGCGCGAGGGCATTTACTTGTATTGGGCGACGTGGAACCCGAAAGAATTCTTTTTCCTGACGCCGACGCCCGATCAATACGCCGTGCGCGATAACACCATCGTCAACAATACACTTACCGAAAACACCGTTGCCGGCATTCGACTCACCCACGTCATTCAAAGCCGCGTCGCGAACAATGTCTTTGCCAATAACGCCAAGAATCTTTCGGTCGAGGGCAAGAGCGACGGGACGATCATTACGGATAGCCCGTGATTGATTGCTCCATCAACTTGTGGTATAATCCTTGTGTAACCAATGAACGGCAGAGGGACAGGAGGATGAATCCATGCAAATCTCGCGCTTGACGCTTCTTCGCGTTTTGAGCGTTGCCGCCGCGCTCGCGTTCGTGCTCGCACTCGCGCCGCCGGCAACGAATGCCGCGCCGCCGCACGACGGTCAAGTGGTGTATTGGGTGAATTACGGCGATACACTCTTTGGAATCGCGCGGCGCTTTGGAACCACCGTTGCCGCCATTAAATCCGTGAATGGGTTGGCGAGTGATTTCATTTACGTCGGACAAAGATTGGTCATCCCCATCGGCACATCGATCTTCAATCCGCAACCCTTGCCGGCGATCACGCGCACGCCGTTTCCGGCGGGAAGCGCCGCCTGCAAATATTCCGTGCAATTTCGCGACACGTTCTTTTCCATCGCGTATCGTTACCGCGTGAGCGTGACGGATTTAATGCAAGCCAATTTTCTCTACACTCCGTATCTCAGCGTCGGTCAGCAGTTGAACGTGCCGTGTCAAACCCCGGTTCCCGCTCCGTTTTCGTTGTACACCGTCGTGAGCGGGGATAATCTTTTCCGCATCGCGGTGCGCTACAGCACTTCGATCTACGCGCTCGCGCTGGTGAATGGAATTCCCAATCCCAATTTGATTTTCGCCGGGCAAACGTTGGTGATTCCGTATCCGAATAGCGTTATCTACACCAATGTTCCGTCTGCGCCTAATCACATCGTCATCGCTGAATTTCGCACGCGCGGTCCCAACGGCGGCAACGACGAATTTATCGAGCTGTTCAATCCGACCGGCGCGACGGTGAACATCGGCGGCTGGCTTATCAAGGGCTCAAGCAATTCTGCCGGCACCGATACGCGGGTGACGATTCTCGCAAATACAACACTTGACTCCGGCAAGCATTTCTTGGTGACCAACGCCAGCGCCGATGGCGGTTACAACATGAGTGTCCCGGCGGATCAAACGTACACGGTCGGCATCGCGGATGATGGCGGCATCGCGCTGACGATGCCGGATGGCACGACGATTGTGGATCAGGTTGGAATGAGCGCGGGCTCCGCGTATAAAGAAGGCGCGACGCTTGCCGCCTTCGGCAACAATACCGATCAAAGCTATCAACGCAAATCCGGCGGTTGCGTGGACACCAACAATAACGCGAACGATTTTCAACTCGCGACGCCGAGCGGTCCCCAAAACCTCGCCAGCGCCGCGACGCCATGCGCGGTGACGATCACGCCCACGCCGACCCCGGGCGGCGCCACCTCAACTCCAAGCCCAACCCCGACGTCAACTCCCGGCACACCCACGCCGTCGGCAGCGGCAGTCGTGATGCAAAACATTGCATTTCTGCCCACCACGTTGACCTTGGCGCGTGGATCGACGGTGACGTGGACAAACATCGACACGGTCAGCCACACCGTATCGAGTGGCGCACCGGGGCAACTCAGTGGCGTCTTCCGTTCCAATCAGCTCGCGCCGGGGCAAACGTTCAGCTTTGCATTCAATACCGCCGGCACGTTCCCGTACTTTTGCGAAATTCATGGCGCAGCGATGCAGGGAACGATTACGATCCAATAACCGGGTTTTGGCACTGAACAAGAAAAGCGTATCGGAAGCATCCGTTACGCTTTTTTATTCTCCAACTTGCGCACCAAAATGTGACGGGGCTATGACGCAAAAAAACATTGGTGATTCGTCGCAACGGTGATATAATTCTTGGGGAGAGGATCACCAAGGAGATAAACGTCATGAAGTATTCGATCAATCGCGTAGCGGTGATTGGCAGCGGCACGATGGGCGGCGCGCTCGCCGCGCATTGCGCCAACGCGGGCTTGCCGGTCATGCTGCTCGATATTGTTCCCGACGCGTTGACGCCGGAGGAAGAGAAAAAGGGACTGACGCTCCAATCGCCGCAAGTGCGGAACCGAATTGTGAACGCGGGTCTGGACGCGCAGAAAAAAATTCGCCCCGCCGCGTTTTTCACGCCGCAGGTCGCCGAGCGCATTACGGTCGGCAATCTCCAAGATCATTTCGATTTACTGCGCGATGCCGATTGGATTCTCGAAGCGATTGTCGAGAATTTGGACATCAAACGCCAATTGATGGCGCGGCTGGAAAAAATTCGCAAGCCCACCGCGATCGTGACCACCAACACCTCCGGCATTCCGATTCGCGACATTGCCGCGCAATGCTCCGCCGATTTCAAACGGCATTTTCTCGGCACGCATTTCTTCAACCCGCCCCGCTATCTCAAAATGCTCGAAGTAATTCCCGGCGAGAGTACGTTGCCCGCCGTCGTGGAAGCGCTGCGCGAATTCGGCGAAAACGTTTTGGGCAAGGGCGTCGTGATTTGCAAAGACACACCCAATTTTATCGGCAATCGCTTGATGTCATTCGCCGGCTCGTACGGAATGAAGTATACGCTGGAGAATGGCTATGCCTTCAACGAAGTGGACGATCTGACCGGCGAATTGATCGGGCACCCCAAAAGCGCGTCGTACCGGCTCGGCGATTTGGTGGGGATCGACGTGATGTATTTCGTGCGCGAGAATACGTACAACGCGATCGCCAACGACGAAATGCGCGAGGTGTACAAATCGCCGGAGATTTTGCGCGAGATGGTTAAACGCGGCTGGCTCGGCAATAAGAGCGGGCAGGGTTTTTACAAGCAAGTGAAAACGCCGGAGGGCAAACGCGAATTCCACGTGCTCGATCCCAAGACGATGGAATACAAGCCCGCGGAAAAAGTTTTCTATGATTCGGTTTTGCAAGCCGAGACAATCGAGAATCTCGGCGAGCGGCTGAAATATTTGGTCGCGCAAGAAGATCGCGCCGGCAAATTTATTTGGAACACGCTCGCCGCAAATCTCGCGTATACTTCCTTGCGGGTGCCGGAAATCGCCGACGAGATCGTTTCGGTTGACCACGCGATCAAGTGGGGCTTTCTCCATCAGATGGGACCGTTTGAAACATGGGACACGCTCGGCGTCGCGGAAACGGTCGCGCGGATGGAAGCGCAAGGGTTGAAGGTCGCGGCATGGGTCAAGGAGATGCTCGCGACCGGGCATCCGACATTTTACAAAGACGGCAAGTATTACGACCTCAAATCCAAAGACTATAAACCGATCCCCGCGCGCAAAGGCGTAACCGTTTTGCGCGAGCAAAAAGTGATCAAGCAAAACGAAAGCGCATCGCTGCTCGATTTAGGCGACGGCGTCGCGTGCTTGGAATTCCACACCAAATTCAATGCGCTCGATGAAGGCATCGTCGAAATCGCGCGCGCCGCGCTCGACGAGATTGACAGGAATTTTGTCGGGCTGGTCGTCGGCAATCAGGGCGAGCATTTTTCCGCGGGCGCGAATGTCATGACGATTGGACTCGCGGCAGAAAATAAAGAATGGGACAAGATCAACACGGCGACGAAAGCATTGCAAGATTTTTTGATGGCGATGCGCTTCAGCCCCAAGCCCGTCGTGACCGCGCCGCATGGCTATACGCTCGGCGGCGGATGCGAAGTGGCGATGGCAGGCGCGAAAATAGTCGCGCACGCAGAATCGTACGTCGGGTTGGTGGAAGTGGGCATGGGCTTGATTCCGGCTGGCGGTGGTTGCAAAGAAATGCTGCGGCGCATCGTGTCGCCGGCGATGCAAACGCCGAACGCAGACATGCTACCGTTCATGCAACGCGTTTTTGAAACCGTCGGCACCGCGAAAGTCGCGACGAGCGCGGCGGAAGCGATTCAATTTGGATTTTTTGCGCCGAGCGATCGGATCGTGATGAATCTCGATCAACAAATCACGCACGCCAAGAACGAGGTGTTGACGCTCGTCGCCGCCGGCTATCGCGCGCCGACGCGCGGCAAAAATATTTACGCCGCCGGCGAACGCGCGCTCGCCGCGCTCCGCATCGCGATTTATTCGTTGATGCAGGGAAAATATATTTCCGAGTATGACGCGCAGGTCGGGCAAAAACTCGCCTGGGTGATGGCAGGCGGCGATCTGACCGCGCCAACATGGGTGGATGAGCAGTTCATTCTCGATTTGGAACGCGAGGCATTTGTGTCGCTGTGCGGCGAAGCCAAAACGCGCGAGCGAATTTGGCATTTCTTGAACACAGGAAAACCATTGCGGAATTAGTAATTGGTAATTGTTGCGTAGAAGTTGGAGGGTTGAAGTTAGAAGTTAGAATCGCGATCCAATCTCCAACTTCCAACCTCCAGCTTCTATTCCGACTCAACCAATTACTACTTGCCAATTACGATTTTTAATTTCAAATTTGGAATTTGGAGGTCATCATGCGAGAAGCCGTCATTGTCAGCACCGCCCGCACCGCTGTGGGCAAAGCACCGAAAGGAAAATTGCGCACGACGCATCCGGAGGAACTGGGCGCGGCGGTTGTGAAAGCCGCGCTCGAACGCGCGCCGGGTTTGCAACCGGCAGACGTGGACGATGTGATCATCGGTTGCGCGATGCCGGAGGGCGAGCAGGGTTTGAATATGGGGCGCATCATTGCACTTCGCGCCGGCTTGCCGGTCAGCGTGCCGGCAATGACCGTCAATCGCTTTTGCTCGTCGGGCGTGCAAACGATCGCGCTGGCGGCGCAGCAGATCATGGCGGGCTGGGGCGATTGCATCATTGCTGGCGGCGCGGAGTCTATGAGTTTCGTGCCGATGATCGGCTTTCACTTTTCGCCCAACCCGTACCTCGCGCTCGAATATCCGGCAGTGTATATTGGCATGGGTTTGACAGCAGAAAATGTCGCGAGCAAGTTTGATATTGCGCGCGCCGACCAAGACCAATTCGGCTTACGCTCGCATCAGCGCGCCAGCGCGGCGATTGACGCCGGCAAGTTCAAAGACGAAATCGTTGCGCTGAATGTCGAGCTGACCGATAAAGTGGACGGCGGCACGCGCGCGGACAAGTACGTGTTCAACGTGGATGAAGGTCCGCGCCGCGATACATCGTATGAAGCATTGAGCGCGCTCAAGCCGGTGTTTCAAAACGGCGGCACGATTACCGCCGGCAATTCGTCGCAAACGAGCGATGGCGCGGCGGCAGTCGTCGTGATGGAACGCGAAAAAGCCAAAGCATTGGGATTGAAGCCGTTGGTCAAAGTGCGCGCGTTCGCGGTCGGCGGCGTGCCGCCGGAATTGATGGGCATCGGTCCGGTCGCCGCGATTCCCAAGGCATTGAAACTCGCCGGGTTATCGCTCGCCGATATCGGACTGATCGAATTGAACGAGGCATTTGCCGCGCAAGCGGTCGCGGTGATTCGGCAATTGGAAATGGACGAAGAAAAAGTCAACGTCAACGGCGGCGCGATCGCGCTGGGGCATCCGCTCGGCGCGACCGGCGCGAAGCTGACGACGCAACTCATCGGCGAGATGAAACGCCGCCAAGTGCAATTCGGAATGGTGACGATGTGTATCGGCGGCGGCATGGGCGCGGCGGCGGTGTTTGAGAATTTGGAGTGAGGGGAACGCAGGAAACTGAAGGAACTGATGGGCGAGCGAGTAGCTCGCCCTTTTTGATTGTGTGGCGGTGGTTGACCGCGCCGAATTGTGATGCTACAATTCTATCACAGCGAAAAGGAGTTGAGATGATAATGCAGGCACAACTCATCACGCCGGAAGGAAAAGCGATCGCCCTGCCGGAGCATGTATATTTTCAACCACTGGAGTTGCTCGAAATGGAGAGAGCATCTACACCGATGCCGAAAGAGGAACTGGAGCAACTGATTCAGGAAACGAAAGGGTCGCTGAAAGGGAGGCGACGTCCCCTGACTGAAGTCTTGCTTGAATCTCGCCGGGAGGAACTTGAACGTGAAGAACGAGGAATCCGCGAAAGACAAAAGCGACGCGCCGCCAGAGTCAAAGTGTAACCATCTTGTTACATTCGCCCCTGCTTTTTGAGGTTATAATCCGTACAGTCATACTGTCCTGATTTCCACTGTCCGATCAAGAACGGGCATTTGCTCTCAGTCTATGGTGACTCGGGCAGATGCCTTTCATTTGTACTGGAGAAGATTCTCGCCTGTGATTATTTTGCTTTTGTATCTACATCGGGAGTTTTGAATTGCCTATTCGTGTTTCTATTTTACAACAACTGGGACGCGGTAAGTTCCTCTCCGACAAACTGCTAGCAGTTTGTCGGAGAGGTAGCTTAGCCCCTCGTGGGCGTCCTCAAAAACGCGCACAAGGCGCTATGCTACAAGGGTTCTCCGACAGACTGCTAGCCGTTCTCTTTATCGGCGGGCTTTCGCTATTAGCAACCTCCACCGCATTTGCAGCCGTGACGCTGACGGTTACACCGATCACGTGGAACGTCATTGGCTTGGATAGTAATAGCCCTGCCACCGGGCCCTTCCGCTTTCCGATCGGGGCGCGCGTTTGTAGCAGCGTTGCAACCACCAACGTGGCAGTTAATTGGGTTTGGGATTCGGCAAATGCAAACGTCAACTTGCGCCCCGGATCGCTGAGCACGATTACGATCGCGTCCATCGCGGCGGGTAGTTGTTCGGATGCTTATTTCGAAGTTGAGGTCACTCAAGTAGCGGGCGCATACGATACCACACGTCGCTACCACATCACCGCGACCGATACCTCTGGCACGGCTTCATCTCCAACGCCGCGCGAGCTGTATGTAGAGCATCTGATTTCGCAGAACCGTAATGGTATTACCTCTGTAAAGTTGAATGGCGCTTCGATTCCCGCCGGCGGGACGATGACGCTGATGGTTGGCAACACCTATACCATTGTTCTCGACGGATTCACCGCGACTCAAGGGTACAACCAGTTAGAATCGTTTATCAACTTTCCAAACACAATCTTCCAGATTCTGTCCGTGAGTACAACATATTCGGCGGATAGTAATACTACTAACGTTCCCAACCCCAACGACAAACTTTATTCCGATGCCTGTATTTGGGACAGCGACCCCAACAGCCCGACCTATCGCTCCTGCATTGGTGGTGATGACAAGGCGGGCGGCACGGTAGTTACTACATACACGGTAAAAATTATCAGCGGGGCTGGCACGACCCAGTCCCTCAACACGTTGCTCTACGATTTCTCCGGCAGCAGTTATCACTATAACGCCGACTTTTCTGCCGGCGCGCGCTTTGCATCGATTATCGGTCCCTCTAGCCTTACAATTCAGAAAACATTTACTCCGAAGGCAATTTCCCCTAGTGGCACTTCCGTCATGTCGTTCAAATTGACCAACCCGACAACAGAAACTTTTACCGGCGTCAATTTTACGGATACGTTGCTGGGCGGTTTGAAGGTGGCTGGCACGCCGGGGGTCACAACGAGCGGCTGCGGTGCCGGCACCTTTTCGCCATCACTTGTCGCCAATGCTACATCGCTTTCCTTCACAGGTGCGACGCTATCTCCGAACAGCGTTTGCGCGATTACCGTGAATGTGACGGCTGCATCTGCGGGAACCTTTCCTAATACCACCGGGCATCTTTTTATCAACACCTCTACAGATACCGGCAATTTCGGCACTGACACTTTGACGGCTTCCTCCGCGTCCAGTTGCACAGCCGGGGTGACGCTGTCGCGCTGGACGGTTCCCAGCACTGCCACGAACCCGCCGGACACCACCGGAGGGGTGCCCACGACGAAAGCAGCGAACGTTTCCACCGCCACCGTTTCAGCCAACTTGCCAGCAAGCACAGCAATTGGCAACACCGGCTCAAACGATTCGTTTTCGTGGGAGAGCTACGGGTATTCCGGCGCTGGGCAACGAGTAGATTTCGTGGTAGACACGTCGAAATACAGCGGCGTCTCCATGGATTTTGATGCGCGGTTCACCGGAATCCCGCCCGGTCCCACTCAATTCGTCCTGTCCTATAGCACGGACGGATCCTCGTTCACGGACATTCTCACAGTGAACCAGCCCGGTCACACGAACTTTACGAACCATGTCGTTGATTTTTCGGGGTTGACCAACACGTCCGGCAACACCACCTTCCGGCTCATTGCGTCCGGCGCCAGCAACAACAATAGTGGCGCGAGCATGTTCTATGATGACATTGCGTTCATCGGCTGTTCCATCCCCGCTCCCGCACCGACCATTACTAAATCGTTCTTGTCCAATCCGATCGTGAAAGGCGCTACATCTTCCTTGAGCTTCACAATCAGCAACACAGTAGCAGGAAATCAGGCATTGACGGGCGTGGCTTTCTCGGATGTTTTGCCAGCGGGTCTGGATGTTGCCACGAATTCCACATCTCAATGCGGCGGCACGCTGACCACAACTGCGGGAACGAGAACGATTGCATTGACGGGCGGGTCGCTTGCCGCGGGCGGTAGTTGTACTTTCACCGTACCGGTGACCGGCACGACTGAAGGTCAGTACGATAATGTCACCGGGTTTATTTCATCCACCCAGAGCGGCGCTTCGACCAATTATGCAACCGCTTCTCTGACCGTTGTTGCGCCTCCCGTTCTTGCCAAGTCTTTTTCTCCGACCTCGATTTTTACCGGCAATACTTCGACCTTATCTTTCACCATTACCAATCCGAATGTGTTCAGTTCACTATCCGGCATCGGATTTACTGACACTTTGCCGACTGGGCTCACGGTTGATACAGTTGGACCCGCATCAATTTGTAATGGTTCGCTATCAACAACGGCGCCGAGTACGATATCCTTTTCCGGCGGATCACTTCCGGCGAACAGCAATTGTTCGCTCAGTGTCGTCGTCACAGGCGCGACCTCTGGGACGAAGAATAACACGACAACCATAGTTACATCCACTGAAGGCGGCAACGGCAGTGCTGCCTCTGGCTCGCTCGTCGTAAACGACCAGACTGCATCGATCGACCTGACAAAACAAGTTTCAGCAAATGGAATAGATCCGTGGACTTCGTTTATCGGTGTCGCCGCGGGCAGTAATGTATTTTACAGATTCAAGATTTACAACAGCGGAGATCTGCCGTTCACGGCGATCAGTGTTACTGATCCGACATTGGCAAGCACCTCAGTAGACCCCGCGACCTGTGACTGGTCGGTTTCATTGCCTTTGGCACCCGGTGATACAGCGACTTGTGTGAAGGGACCCATCCCGGCAACAACTGGTTCGCATGCAAATACAGCAACTGCCCAGGGTACTTTTGCAAGCGGTACGAAAACTTCATCTCCTTCCACGGCGACGTACGCGACCACCGGGCTGACGATCGTCAAGAGCGCGACCCAGACCAACTTCACTGCCGCCGGGAATGTGCTGAATTACAGTTACGTAGTGACGAACAGCGGCTTCGCGCCTTTGCTCGGTCCGGTGACCGTCGCGGACGACAAATCAACCAATGAGAGTTGTCCCGCCGTGAGTACGGTCGGTGACGGCGATAATTATTTGGACGTCGGTGAAAGTATTACTTGTACGGCTACATACACAGTGACAGCCGGCGATGTCACAGCAAAATTTGTGACCAACACCGCCTCGGCAACAGTCGGCGGCGTGACATCGCCCACGAGCAGCAAGACGGTAGACCTAGCGCCGGATCTGACAGTGGCAAAGAGCAACAACGTCGGCGGCTCGGCAGGGCTGGGCAGCACATTCATCTGGACGCTCACGGTTACCAATTCAGTAAGCGCGGGCGCTGCATCATTTGCAAATACGCAAACACTACTGACCGATGATTTGCCAACCACCGGTGCGACCTATGCTGTGGGGACAGTGACGAACGCGGGTGGAACGACGGGAACGATTAACTGCGTGATTGCCGCCAATACTTTGACTTGTACTGCAAGCGGGACAGTGGACATTCCGGCTGGCGGATCATTCAGCGTCCCCATCACCGTGACACCGACAGCCGTTGGCTCACTGGTCAACCCGAGAGGCGGCGGAGTGTGTCGCGTAGATTCGGGGAATGTGATTTCCGAAATTGACGAGACGAATAATAACTGCGCGTCGAACACGGTCTCGGTCATTTCCTCAGCCGATCTCGCGATTACGAAAACGCACACCGGCAATTTCACCGTCGGCGTCAATGGCACCTACACGATCACCCTCACCAACAACGGACCTTCCACCGCCGCCGCGACGATTCTCGTTACGGATACTTTGCCGACCGGCTTGAGTTTCGTCTCGGGGACTGGGACCGGCTGGAGTTGTTCTGCGGTCGGACAAATTGTCTCTTGCAATCGCGCGAGTAGTTTGAGCGCGAGCACGAGCACGTCCATTCTCCTCGTTGTCGGCGTAAGTTCATCCGCCGTACCTGCCGTGACAAACACCGTCACCGTCACAAGCCCGACGAGCGATTCCAATTCCGGCAATAACACCGCGACGGATCCGACTACCGTCGCGACCAGCGCGGATCTCGCGATCACCAAAACACACAGCGGCAATTTCTCGGTCGGCAGTAACGGCGTTTACACGATCACAGTCACGAACAACGGATCGTCAACTGCCGCCGGTCCGATCAGCGTTGTCGATGCATTGCCGAACGGTCTGAGTTTTGTGTCCTCGTCCGGCGCAGGGTGGAATTGTTCGGCGGTATCGCAAACGGTGACCTGCACGCGCGCGACCGATCTGACGAACGGCGCGAGCAGTTCGTTCACGCTCACGGTCGCGGTCAGTTCCGGCGCGTTGCCGGCGGTCACAAACAGCGCGACCGTTTCGAGCGCGACGACCGATCCGAACAACGCGAATAATTCCGCCAACGATCCGACGGCCGTCACGACGAACGCGGATCTCGCGATTACGAAAACGCACGCCGGCAATTTCGTCGCAGCGACGAACGGCGTTTACACCCTCACGGTGACCAACAACGGTCCATCGACGGCATCGGGTTCGATCGTCGTTACCGACACGCTGCCCAGCGGATTGACCTTTGTTTCCGGCGTTGGGACGAATTGGAATTGTACCGCCGCCGGGCAAAATGTCACATGCAACAATCCAAACGATCTCGGCGCGGGATCGAATTCAACGATCACGCTGACGGTCGCGGTGAACGCGTCCGCGATTCCCTCGGTGACGAACAGCGCCGGCGTTTCGAGCGCGACCAACGACCCCAACACCGCGAACAACGTCGCGAGCGATCCGACAACGGTCAGCCCCGGCGTCGGCACGCTGTGCGTTAGCGCATACAACGATCTCAACGGCAGTACCGCGCGCGAGTTCGGCGAGCCGTTACTCGCGAACGCGCAAATTACGATCAAAAATTCCGCGAATGTAACGGTGCAAACGTACACGACCGATGGCACAAGCGAACCGAAATGCTTTGCGAATTTGCCGGCGGATACCTACACCGTAACGGAAATCAATCCCGCCGGCACATCGTCGACAACATCGGATAATGTTGCCGCCATCGTTTCATCCGGCGGTACGACGAACGTCGAATTCGGCGACCAACTTTTTACCCCGACACCAACGGCAACGAACACGGTGACCGCCACACCGACGAACACGGCGACCAGCACGTCAACGCCTTCCTGCGCGCCGACCCTCTTGCGCACGACCACCGGCGTTTCCAGCCCGCAAGGAATCACCATCAATCAAAGCGCGGGGCGCGTGTACGTCGCGAATTTCAACACCTCCGCCGTGACCGTCATCGATGAAAATTCCGGCGCGATTCTCAGCACGTTCACGACCGGCGGCTCGCACTCCAACGCCGTCGCGGTCATCCCGGCTTTGCAACGGCTGTACGTTACGAATCGCGACTCGAACGATGTTTCGGTGCTCGATGAATTTTCTGGCGCGCTCATTACAAAAATTCCGGTCGGCAGTTTGCCTTGGGGCATCGCGGTGAATCCAAACAATCAGCGCGTTTACGTCGCCAACTTTGGCAGCGGCACGATCTCGATCATTGACGGCGCAACGAATACCGTCATCGCCTCGCCATTTGTCGGCGCGAACCCGGCAATGATCGCGGTGGATGCAAACGCGAATCTCGTGTACGTCACGGTCTTTACGAGTAAAACCGTCGCCGTAATCGACGCGACGAATGCGGTGATTGCCAACATCACTGGTTTTGCCGATCCGTTCAGTCTCGCCGTGAATTCGGCGACGAACCGGCTGTACGTGACGAATCGCAATATCAATAACGTCAACATCGTCAATACGCTCACGCGCGCGATCATCGGCACGATCACGATGCCGGCAGAACCGTTCATGGTCGCAGTGAATACGAACGGCAACACCATCTTTGTGACGACGCCCAGTTTGAATCGCGTTTACAAGGTTGATGGCGCGACGAACGCGCTTGCCGGTTTTGCCGCGACCGGCAGCGGTGCAGAACAAGGGCTGGCGGTGAACGGCGTGACGAATCGCGTGTACGTCTCCAACTTCTTCCCGAACAGCGTCGGCGTCTACACCGACCTTTGCGCGCCGACGCCAACGATGACGCTGACGCCCACCGCGACGCGCACACCGACGATAACGCCAACGCCGACGAACACGCCGCCGGTCACGGCGACCCCAGTAATCGGATCATTGTGCGTGACCGCGTACAACGATCTGAACAGCAACGGCTTGCGCGATGCCGGCGAACCTGTCCTCGCCGGCGCGACCATCACGATCGCGCCGCTCGGCGGCGCGGTGTTTGCCTCGCGCACCACGGATGGGAGTGAACCCTTCTGCTTTACGAATCTCGCGCCCGGCATTTACGTGCTGAACGAGACCGATCCGCCCGGCGCGACCTCCACCTCACCGAACATCGTCGCTGGATTTGTCAGCGCCGGTATTTCTACTCAAGTTGATTTTGGCGATCAGCTCGCGGCGACTGCCACACCAACCTTCACGCCGACTCCCACCGCAACGCTCGCGCCGAGCACCGGCTTGATCTGTGTCAGCATCTTTAATGATTTGAACGGCGATAGCATTCGCGATCTGGGCGAAAGCGATCTTGCCGGCGCGATCATCACCGTCCAGTTGCCCGGCGGTCCGATCCTGGATTCGTGGGTGAGCGATGGCAGTGGCGCGCATTGCTTTGCCAATCTCGCCGAAGGAATTTATTTCGTTGGCGAAACGGATCCCAACGGCGCGACGAGCACGACGCCCAATTTGGTCGCGGTGTTTGTATCGAATGGACTCGCGACGATCGTTGAATTTGGCGACATCGCCGCGTTGACGCCAACTCCCACGCCCACTGCGACGCGGACGCCAACGCCGCCGGTGACGGCGCCGCTGCCGGTCTCGAATATTTTCCCGAACGATCCCAAAGGCATGGTGCTCGATTCCGCACGCGGCCGCTTGTTCGTGATCAGCCATCTCGACAATTCGGTCATCGTGGCGAACGAGACCAACCTCACACCGATCACTCGGATCACCGTCGGCAGATTGCCGTTTGGCATCGGGATGGTGAACGACAAAGTGTACACCGCGAACTTCGGTGACCGCTCGAACCCGACGAATGTCAGTGTCATCAATCCAGCGACCCTGACCAAAATCAAAGACATCGCGCTGACATCGTGCGGCGGATCGGCGACGCATCTCACGGTGAATCCGAATAATGGCTATGTGTACGTGTCGCTGTACGGATCGGCGCGCGTCGCGGTGATCAATTCCGCGACGGACACGTTGATCGGCTGTGTGCCGGTGAATTCGGGAACGTTCGGCATCGCCGCGCATCTGGCATCGAACAAGGTGTTTGTCGGAAATCGCGATGGCTTGGACTTGTCGCGCATCAGTACGGCGGGGACGATCTTTAGCGCGTCGCGCGTCAAAAGTTTTTCGAACGGCGCGGGCGGCGGCGCGGTCTTTTATGTCGGCGTGAGCAACGCGTTCAACAAATTGTTCGCGCTCGTCGGCTTGCCGAGTTCGGATGTGCCGAACAAACTGTACGTGTGGGACTTGGATTCGTTCGGCAATTTGTCGAATGAACGCATCAGCGACGTCGGCAACACCGATGACGGCGGTTTTGTGATGCAATCGCAAACATGCGGCACGATTTACGTTGCCGAAACTTTTGATAGCACCGTGCGCGTGTTGAACAGCGATTTGAGTTTCAAGAAAACACTCGGCGCGGCGCAAGGCGTCGGCGTCGGACCGTACGGATTGCTCGAGAATCCAACGCTGAATCGTTTGTATCTCACGAACAAAATATCCAACACGTTCAGCGTATTCTACGCGTGCGATGGCGTGAGCAACGCGCCGGCGCCCGCGCCCACGCTGGCGCGCACGCCCACCCGGACGCGCACACCGACACGTACTCCAACGCGCTCGCCGACCCGCACGCCGACGCGAACACCAATACGATAGAATCTAGCGTGCACGGTTTGACATGCCGCACCAATCATGCTAGTATTTCGTCACAATCGAATCACAACAACGTCGATCCGGAAGAGTAGATTGTCGCACGGATTCGCCGACGGGGAAGAGAACGTTCGATGTTCAATTTTGTGAGGCGAAAACGTGCGAAGTAGATTGATAGAGAAGAGCGTTGCTCGGTGGAAGACGCTTGCAATCAGCGCAATCGAACGTCGCCGGGGAGTTGAGTCAGCGAAACGCGCGTGAGGATCGCGCAGAATAGTTGACGCCGGGTCAGCCCGATATAGCGGAAGAGACGGGAATTAGAGGTTAGAGATTAGAAGTTAGAGGTTGGATGCGCGTTTCCAACTTCCAACATCTAAATTCCAACTTCCAATTTCCAAACAAGGTGGTACCGCGAAGCCCCTTTCGCCCTTGAGGTGAGAGGGGTATTTTTATTTCACTTCAACATTCAAAATGAATTCGCCGGCAATATTTTTCGCGTCGAATGGGCGAAAGTATTGCAATTTCAATTGGGTGACGCCAACGCCGACTGCTTTGAATTCCCAGGTCTCGGTCCCGCCCGCGCCGGGCGCGCTGCTTTGCGTCGCGTATTCTTGCGAAACAAAATCGAGGACCGCCGCGTCGGGTTCGAGGACGAGATTCCAGACAAAGCCGGTGCTTGCGTTGGAAGCGAGCACGATTGTGAAGGTTTGATCACGCGCAATACCAATCGTTTTGCCGTTATCGCTCGCGGTGTATTGCGCGAGAGTTGGAATCGGCGGAGCATCGCAGGCGGAAAGCAAAAACAGGGCAAGCCAGAGAATTTTTTTCATTGAATCACCTCGCGCTGATTGTAGCAGAAATTCGGTGGAATGACACGATGCGCACACTCAAATTGCTCTGGAATTTTATCTGGCGCGGCGGGGCGTGGGGCACACTGTTCGGCGCGGTCGGTGGGACGGGCGTTGGCGCGTGGACTGGCGTCGCGTTGCTCGCGTTCGGCTTGACGCAAACGGAAACCGCATTCACCTCCGCCGACATTGTGCGCGGCATTTTCGCAATGCTATTCTTCGCATTGATCGGTAGCGGCGTCGGTTCGCTCTTTGGATTGCCGACCGGATTTTTTCTCGGAGTGCTCATCGGCGCGGTGACGCGCGCGTTCTTTTATCCGTTGCAAAACGCACCGCGTCATCGCGTTGTCGTCGCGAGCATCAGCGCGCTTCTCGGCGCGGTCGGCTCGCTCGTCGCATTCGCCGCGATTTTGCAATTTTACGCGCGGCGCGCGGTCTTTGCCGACTCGCTCATTTTCTTCGCCGTGCCCGCGCTCATCGCCGGTGCGTGCGCGGTGTTTATCGGCGGGCGCGTCGCGCGATGGTATGAGCATCAAAGCAACAAATAATTCTTGATCCACCAAGGACACGAAGGAACACGAATCTTTTGTTCTCTCTTCGTGATCTTCGTGTGCTTCGTGGACACTTTTCTTCCTGGAGGCACAAATGTCCAACTCCGAAATGCCCAAAGCGTACGAACCCAAACACGTGGAGGAACGGCTCTACGAATGGTGGGAAAAACGCGGCTATTTCACGCCCAAGATTGATCGCAAAAAGAAACCGTTTGTCATTTCGATTCCGCCGCCAAACGTGACCGGCGAATTGCATCACGGGCACGCGATGTTCGTCACGTTTGAAGATTTGATGATTCGCTGGCATCGCATGTTGGGCGACGCCGCGCTGTGGGTGCCGGGCAGCGATCACGCCGGCATCGCCACGCAAAACGTTGTGGAAAAAGCGTTGGAAAAAAACGGCACCCCGCGGCGCGCGCTTGGACGCGCGGCGTTTGTCGAGCGCGTGTGGGAATGGAAAGAAGAGTACGGCGGCATCATCAACATGCAGATTCGCCGGCTCGGTGCATCAACCGATTGGACGCGCGAACGTTTTACGCTCGACGAAGGGCTGTCGCGCGCGGTGCGCGAAGCGTTCGTCCGCTTGTACGAAAAAAAGTTGATCTATCGCGGTCCGCGCTTGGTCAATTGGTGCCCACACGACGAATCCGCGATCAGCGATTTGGAAGTGGAGCACACGGATGAAAAGATAAAATTGTATTACGTGCGTTACCCGCTCGACGGCGCGCGCGATGAATTCATCACCGTCGCGACGACGCGTCCGGAAACGATGCTCGGCGACACCGGCATCGCGGTGCACCCGCGCGATAAGCGCTACAAAAAACTGATCGGACGCACCGCGATTTTGCCGGTGCTGGACCGAAAAATTCCGATCCTTGCCGATACCGCGGTTCAACCGGAATTCGGCACCGGCGCGGTGAAGGTCACGCCGGCGCACGACCCCACCGATTTCGATATGGGCGCGCGGCATCATCTCCCGCAAATCAATATCCTGAATGCGAACGCGACGATCAACGAGAACGGCGGCGAATTCGCCGGCATGGATCGCTTCGCCGCGCGCAAAAAAATCGTGGCGCAACTCGAGCGCGACGGATTGCTCGATCACGTCGAGGATTACGAAACGTCGATCGGGCGTTGCCAGCGCTGCCAGACCATCGTCGAGCCGTTGATTTCCACACAATGGTTCGTGAAGGCGAAAACACTCGCGCGCCCGGCGATTCGCGCAGTGAAAACCGGCAAGATCAAAATCGTGCCGGCGCGCTTTAACAAGATCTATTTCCAATGGATGGACAATATTCGCGATTGGTGCATCAGCCGGCAGTTGTGGTGGGGACATCGCATCCCGGTGTGGTATTGCGACGACGGGCATCAAACCTGCGCGCGCACCGACCCGACTGAATGCGCGACGTGCGGATCGAAAAATATCCGGCAGGATGAAGACGTGCTCGATACGTGGTTCTCGTCCGCGCTGTGGCCCTTTTCGACGCTTGGCTGGCCCGATGAAACGGTTGACCTCGAATTCTTTTATCCAACCAGCGTGCTCGAAACCGGCTATGACATTTTGTTTTTCTGGGTCGCGCGGATGATTATGATGGGGCTTGAATTCACCGGGAAGATTCCATTCGAGACCGTGTACTTGCACGGGATGATGCGGCACAAAGACGGAAGCAAGATCTCGAAAACAAATCCACAACCGGGCGATAACCCGCTCGATGTAATCCGGGATTTCAGCGCGGACGCGTTGCGCTACACCATCGTCACGTCATCGTCACCTGGCGTGGATACGAAACTCGATTTGGAAAAGGTGGAGCAGGCGCGCAACTTTGGCAACAAGATTTGGAACATTGCGCGATTCATTCTTGGGAACCTGCCAGAAAATGGCGCGGGCGCGAATCTGCCCTCGTCACTTGTCACCCGTCACTTGACACTCTCAGACCGCTGGATTCTCTCGCGCTTGAACCGCCTCATCGCCAACGTCACGCGCGCGTACGGCAATTGGCAATTCGGCGAAGGGACGCGCCAGATTTACGAATTTCTCTGGGACGAGTTCGCCGATTGGTATATCGAGACGTCGAAAATCGTTTTGAGCGGCGACGACGCGGCGGCAAAAAGCCGGACGCTCGGCGTGCTCGTGCACGCGCTCGATCAAGCGCTGCGGCTGTTGCATCCAGCGATGCCGTTCGTGACCGAAGAAGTATGGCAGAATTTGCGCGGCGCACTCGCAGACGACGAAGCGAGCGGCGATTTCGCTGGACCCGATTCAGCGCGGGGCGATTTGCCGGACGCGCTCATCATCGCGCCGTGGCCCCGCGCGAACAAGAAGATGCTCGACCCGCGCGCGGAAAAAGAATTCGCGGCGGTGATGGAAAGCATCCGCGCGATTCGCACCGCGCGCAACGAATTCAAGGTCGAAGCCGGCAAGAAAATTCCGGCGATCATTTCTGCCGGCAGCGCGCAGGCGTTGTACCATTCCCAGCGCGCCGTCATCGCCATGCTCGCACACCTCGACCCCACGCAGTTGCAAATCGAAAAGCAAGCCGCGCGCCCGGCGCACGCGCTCGCGCTCGTTGCCGGCAAAACCGAAATCTTTTTGCCATTCGAGGGCATGTTCGATGTCGCCAAAGAGAAAGCGCGGCTAAAAGGCGAAATAGAAAAAACGCGCGCGGACGTGGCGCGGCAGGAGCAATTGCTCGCGAGCGAATTTTCCAAGCGCGCGCCAAAAGAGGTCGTCGAGAAAACGCGCGAGCAACTCGCGGCAAATATCGAGCGGCTCGGCAAATTGGACGCGCAGTCGGCGAGTTTGGACGGCAGACCGACGAAAGGGGAAACGAATACACGGGACGCGAAAGGCACGAAAAACACGAAACGCGCGAAAGCTGCCAAGAGCGCAAAGAAAAAAGTAAAGAGGATGCCAAAGAGCACAAAGAAGCGATCATGAAATCATCGGCATACGCGTTGCTTGCGGTGGGGGCGTTTACAATCATCAACAGTATCATCGCTTGCGCCGCTGAACCGACTGTACCGCTCCGTACGGCAACGCCTTTCCCTGCGACGCGCGTTGCAAACTCAACTGCGCCCACTCGCACAGCCATTGCAAGAGCCGCGCTCCAACCGGGACTCGCCACCGGAACTCGGATTGCTCTGGCGGCGCAGATGCAGGTGGGCGTGACGATTATCTACGACGCGGAATATGTGCGGCTCGATTATCCCAACGGGGATGTGCCAATCGAACGAGGGGCTTGCACGGATGTAGTGGTGCGCGCGTTCAGAGCAATCGGGATTGATTTGCAAGTGCGCGTGCATGAGGATATGCGGAGGAACTTCGCGTTGTATCCCAAGGATTGGGGAGCAACGCATCCCGATTCGAACATTGATCATCGCCGCGTGCAAAACTTGACCACCTATTTCGCGAGGATGGGAAAGCAATTGCGCGCGAACAATTCAGACGAGGCGTTCCTGCCCGGCGATGTGGTTGCCTGGCGTTTAGGCAGCTGGATGCAGCATATTGGAATCGTTTCGGCGGAGCAAGTGGCTGGCACCCGCCGAAATTATATGATCCACAACGTGGGTGCCGGCACGCAAAGAGAAGATGTGCTACACTCGTACGAAATCATAGGTCATTACCGATGGTAACATCGAGAACCAATTTGAATGGCGGAGCAGCCGGATGCGCGTAATCTCCGGCACAGCCAAAGGCCGCACGCTTAAATCGCCCGGCGCGGCAACGCGTCCGATCACCGACCGCGTCAAGGAAAATCTCTTCAACGTCCTCGGCGCGCGCGTTGAGGACGCGAACGTGCTGGATTTATTTGCGGGCGCGGGGAGCGTGGGCATCGAGGCGCTCTCGCGCGGCGCGCGGCGTTGCACGTTCGTCGAAAAAGATAATGCCGCGTTGCGCGCGATCAAAGAGAATTTGGAATTGACGCGGCTGAATGATCGCGCGCGCGTCGTGCGCGACGATGTGTTTCGGTTCATCCGACATTGGACGCCGGGCTTGGAACTTGGGACATGGGACTTGATTTACATCGCGCCGCCGCAGTACAAAGACCTCTGGGCGGAAACGCTGCGCGCGCTCGATGGACGCGGCATGCTCTCGCCACGCGGCATCCTCGTCGCGCAGATTTTTCCGAAAGAGTACCACGCGCTCGAGTTGGAGGAATTTGCGTTAGCCGATCAGCGGACGTACGGAAGCACAATGCTGTGCCTGTATAAAAACAAGAGTTCGCCCCAAGAATCAAAACTTGAACGCTACACGCCTTTGACCTATTCTTGACTTGGGGAAAATAGAATGCAGACAAATCAGCTCATGCGTGGCGCAAGTCCGCAGGTGTTGAAGCCTCTTGAATGCATGTTGGCATTCGGGAGGTTTTTTATTTTTTGCGCCCGCATAAGGAGGTCCCAATGTCTGCTCACCGAGTCGTTGCATTTTCCATGCTGCTCCTCACAACGCTAGGCGCAGTGTTCATCGGATTATCTCGGTCAACATCGCCGGCAGAGACGATTGCCGCCTCGCCCCGCGCCCCCGCGGCAATCACGCAACTCACCCACGACCCCGCGAACGCGATCCGACCGGCATGGAGTCCCGATAATCGCCGGATCGCGTTCGAGTCAAATCGCGATGGTACGTTTCACCTTTATCTGATCAACGCCGACGGCAGTCACGAGTGCGCGTTGACCTCTGGTCCCAACGATGACCGGCATCCCGTTTGGACTCCCAATGGCAAATTCATCTTGTATGATTCGTTCGATGGGATCCGCCAAGACATTTGGTCCGTCAATGTGGCGGATGGCAGCCGCAAGCAACTCACGCATTTGGATGGCATGGCAGATTACGTTGCACCCAGTCCGGATGGTGAGCGCATTGCGTTCTACCTCTACAAGGACATGCGGCTCAACCTCTGGTCGGCGCGCGCCGACGGAAGCGATGCAAAACCGTTAACCCTCGATCTCGCGGACGCAAGGCGCGACGAGCCGACGATGGCTTGGCATGAACCGGCTTGGAGTCCGGATAGTCAGTGGCTGGCTTTTACCGGCGGCGATGGTCGCTCCATCTGGATGATGCGCCACGATGGCAGTGATATGCAGCCCGTCATTGTTGACGACGAAGATAATCACTTTCCCTGGTTCTTGGCAGACGGGCGACTCGCGTTCATCACCGAGTACGTCCCACCCAGATATGGCGCGGCATGGACGAATGCCTGGGCGTATGATCTCCAGACCGGACAGCGTACGTTATTGCAAGAGTTCATGTGTATGCAGGGTCCGGTGGACTGGAGTGCTGACAACTCCAAGATACTTTTCCACTCGCCCCGCGGCGGTCGCTTTGACATTTACCTGATTGAGCTGAACGCGCCGGGCGGCTTGGCGGCGCTGCAAGGCAATCTCGCGTCCGGTGAGCCCGATGAGGGTGAATGACAAAAATTAGCAAATCCTCCCTGCGCCATTTGCGAACCTAAAATATTTTTTGCCGCTGCGGTCATCGGCGCGGTTGCCGATCATCGCCGGCGTGCAAAGCGCTCGACGACGCAACGCGAAAAACCTTACGATCTAATGCGACCCATCCGCATTGATCGCCACGGTCGCATTGTTTAGCGGGCGGGATTTACCGGCGCGCGTATGCAGAACGGGCGGTACAAACTTTGACTAAAATCTGCCCCTTTGCTATACTGCCACGCGCAAGTGGAGGAGTGCCGGAGTGGACGATCGGCGCCGCCTTGAAAGCGGATGGGCGATGAGCCACGGAGGTTCGAATCCTTCCTCCTCCGTCGGCAATTTCGGATTGCGGATTTCGGAATTCGGATTGAAAACCACAAATCCGCAATCCAATATTCGAAATCCGAAATAGATGGAGGGGTCGCATAGCCCGGTCTAGTGCGCCCGCCTGCTAAGTGGGTCTAGGGGGTTATACCTCTAGCGCGGGTTCAAATCCCGCCCCCTCCGCTCAACGAATGTAACAAGTGGCGTGGGGCAAGTGGCAAGGAATTCTTCCCTTGTCACCTGTCCCCCGTCCCCTGACACTTTCTTCCTCTCCCCGTAGCGCAATTGGATAGCGCGTAGCCCTGCGGAGGCTAAGGTTGCGAGTTCAACCCTCGCCGGGGAGACTCTTGGCTAGCGCGGAATAGTTCTTCTTCCGCGCTAGTTTTTTTGGCGGAGGTGCGTGGCGGGTTACAGTTCTCTGACAGAATCAAACATTCATCCAATTTGGCTTTATAATAGTCACCGCATCAAAGCATTTCGTCGTTATCGATAAAACGATGGTGAATTGCGAGTGCGGAAGCAACGATCTCTGATCTAATTTTTTTGGACGCCGATAGGTCAGAGGGAGCCAGTGGCGTAACCGACCGCGGAATTTTTCCGGCGGTCGGTTTTTGTTTTTCTACCCCTCTAATGCTGAATCGGGTCTTGGTTCAAAAAAGATTTCTTCGCCTCTTCAATCTGAGCTGCGTCGCGGCAATTTTCGCCGCGCTGGCTTTGCAGCCGGCGGCGCGCGTTGCCGCCGCGCCGGTCTTGACGATTACGCCGATCACGTGGAACGTCATCGGCTTGGACAGCAATGACGTCACCGTCGGACCCAATACGTTTATGGTCGGCGCGCGCGTGTGCAACACCGGCGACACGACCGCGACGAATGTCGTCTCGAATTTTGTTTTCGACAGCGCAAATTCTTTTATCGCCCTCAACGGCGCGAGCAGTTTGTCCGTCGCAACGCTTGCCGCCGGCGCGTGCACCGATTTTTATTACAACGTCGTCGTGACGCGCGATGTGTCCGCGTACGATACGACCCGCCGCTATCACATTACGGCGACCGCGACCGGTTTAGGCACCGTCAGCACGCCGACGCCGCGCGAGTTGTACATCGAGCATCTCATTTCGCAGAATCGCAATTCGGTTACAGCGATCAGCGGTCCGACAACGGTCGTCGTTGGACAAACGTATACTTATACGGTCAACAGCGATACCGCACCGGGCGGATATGAGCAGTTAGAAAGTTTTTTGAATTTCCCCAACATTATTTTCCAACTCGTGTCCGTTGCAGCCACTTATACTGCGCCGGCGGGCGCGACGAACGATAAAGTTTATGCGGACGCGTGCGGTTGGGACAACGTGCCCGCGAGTGGCACCTATCGCAGTTGTATCGGTCCCGAAAATTTTACCGGCGGCAAAGCCGGCGGCACGCTTGTCACGACCTATTCAGTAAAGATTCTTTCCGCCGGCACCGCAACGCTCACCACGCTCATTTACGATTTCTCCGGCAGTAGTTATCATTACAATAGTGATTTCGGTCTCGGCGTCAACAGCATCAGCATTACGGCGGTGAATCCAACCCCGACGCCGACGCCGACCGCAACCAGGAC
>JACQGS010000120.1 GCA_016199405.1 Chloroflexota bacterium
GTCACGATCTATGTGAACACAGCCAAGCCCGGCATTATTATTGGGCGCAAAGGCGCGAGCGTGAATCAATTGCGCAAAGATTTGGAAACGCTGACGCAAAAGAAAATAAAGTTAGAAGTCTTGGAAGTGGCGCGGCCCGAAGCCAACGCGTATCTAGTTTCGGAAAGCATCGCGCAGCAAATTGAACGACGCATCTCGCACAAGCGCGCGATGAAGCAAGCCGTCACCCGCGCGATGCGCGCCGGCGCCGGCGGCATTCGCATCAATGTCGGTGGACGCTTGGCGGGATCGGAAATGGCGCGGCGCGAAATGGTGCGCGAGGGCCGGATTCCGTTGAATACGTTGCGTGCGAACATTGATTTCGCCAAGAACGAGGCGAATACCACGTATGGAAAGGTCGGCATCAAGGTGTGGGTCTATACCGGCGATGTGATGCCCGAACAACGCGCCGCTCAGATTCAGCAAGAGATTCAAGCCGCAGCGCAGCGCGCGGAAAGCGAAACCAACGAATAGAGTTTCTCACCCGTCATTGCGAGGGCGTCTTTCGCCCGAAGCAATCTCCTATATCCTCTTGAAGTTGGGGATTGCTCACCTGCGCTGCACCAAACGCAGTGCGGTGCAAGTGTCGCAAAGTGCGCTCGCAATGACACAGTTGAAATTGGAGTTTGTGCGATGTTGATGCCCAAACGAGTAAAGTATCGCAAGACCCATCGCGGGCGGATGAAAGGCAAGGAATCCCGCGGGGTCACGATTGATTTTGGCGAATTTGGATTGCAGGCGCTGCAGCCGTGTTGGATGACGAGCCGCCAAATCGAAGCCGCGCGCCGCGCGGTCGTGCGCTATGTCAAACGCGGGGGCAAGTTGTGGATTCGCGTTTTCCCGGATCATTCGGTCACGATCAAAGGCGCGGAAACGCGCATGGGCGGCGGCAAGGGCGCGCCGGATCATTGGGTCGCGGTGGTCAAACCGGGTCGCGTGATTTTTGAGATTGGCGGCGTGAAACCGGACGTCGCGCGCGAAGCGATGCGCCTCGCCGCGTACAAGCTTCCGATTCGCACGCAGTTCATCGCGAAAGAGGAGACGGCTTGATGGATGCCGCAGAATTGGTCAAAATGGACGACGCTTCGTTGAAGAAGCAAATTGACGATCTAGAACATGAAATGTTCAATCTGCGCTTTCAACGCGCGGCGGGGCAATTGACGAACCCCCATCGCCTCTTGCAAGTTCGGCGTGACATTGCCCGCGTCAAGACGATCGTGCGCGCGCGTCAGATCGCGGCGGGCGCGGCGATGAAGGAGCCAGTTCGATGACCGAGGTCACTTTAGTGAAAGAACGACGCAAAGTAATGACGGGGCGGGTCGTGAGTGACAAGAGCGCGAAAACCGTCATTGTGGAAGTTGAAAATACGCGCCGGCATCCCTTGTATGGCAAAGTCATGACGCGGGCGCATCGTTTCAAAGCGCATAATGAAGAACCGCTCGCCAAATTGGGCGATACCGTCAAGATTATCGAATCGAAACCACTGTCGCGCGAAAAACGCTGGCGCGTGAGTGAAATCGTGCAGCGCGGCGTCGTCGTCGAACAAATCGTCGAGAAAGAGTTGGAATCACTGCGCGCAAAAGAAGAGTCAGAGCGTGTCGCGGCGCGCGCGGAACAAGAACGTCGCGCCGGCGAACGCTTGGCAAAACTCGCTGAGAGTGAAGCCGACGAGACGGATGCGGATGAGGCGGAGGACGCGGAATGATTCAAGTTACGACACATCTCAAGGTCGCCGATAACACCGGCGCGCGGGATATCATGTGCATTCATGTGATGGGCGGATCCCGACGCCGCTACGGCAGAGTCGGCGATATTATCGTCGCATCGGTGAAGTCCGCGATTCCGACGAGTTCGGTTAAAAAAGGTGAAGTCGTGAGCGCCGTCATCGTGCGCACGGCCAAAGAGTACGGCCGTGCCGATGGATCGTTCATTCGCTTTGACGACAACGCAGCGGTCCTCATCGAAAAGGAAACCGGCAATCCGCGCGGGACGCGCATCTTCGGTCCGGTCGCGCGCGAATTGCGGGATATGGGCTTTATGAAGATCGTCTCGCTCGCGCCGGAAGTATTGTAGGAGTGTTGGCATGAATAAAATTCGCAAAGGGGATACCGTCAAAGTGATTGCCGGTGACGAGCGCGGCAAGACCGGGACCGTGAATTCTGTTTTCCCCAGTGAACGCAAAGTGATTATCGGCGGGATTAATCTCGTCAAAAAACATCAAAAACGAACCGGCGATGTGCGGACGCAAGCCGGCATTATCGAGCGCGAAGCGCCGTTGCGAATTTCCAAAGTCGCGCTGGTTTGCAAAAATTGCGGCAAAGCGAAACGCGTGCGGATCAAGGAATTCGAAGATGGATCCAAGAAGCGCATCTGCACGAATTGCGGCGAAGCCGCGGACTAGAAGTTAGAGGTTAGAATTTGGAAATTAGAGGTTGGAGTCGCGCGCGTAGATTCTAACTTCCAACTTCTAACCTCCAACGTCCAGAGGTCTCCAGAAATGGCAAAGCCAGAAGAAAAACAAAAAAAGTCGAGCGGACCTGCGCCAGCACCGCGCTTGGAAGAACAACAAACCAAGCCGAGCGGTCCCGCGCCGACGCCGCGTTTGAAAGAACGGTATCGCCAAGAGGTGCATCCGACCTTGATGCGCGAATTTGGATTCGGCAATCCGATGCAAGCGCCGCGCATCGATAAAGTGGTCGTCAACATCGGACTGGGCGAGGCGCTCACGAACGCCAAAGCGTTGGACGCGGCAGTGCGCGATATGACGTTGATTACTGGGCAAAAGCCGATCGTCATCAAAGCCAAGAAATCGATCGCGACGTTCAAACTGCGCGAAGGCAACCCGATCGGCGTGAAGACGACTTTGCGCGGCGACCGCATGTATCATTTTCTCGACCGCTTGCTCAACATTGCGCTGGCGCGCCAGCGCGATTTTCGCGGCACTCCGCGCGATTCGTTCGACGGCAGAGGCAATTACACGTTGGGGTTGTCCGAACAGCTAGTTTTCCCGGAAATTGAGTACGACAAGATTGACAAGGTGCGTGGGATGGAAATTAGCATCGTCACGTCGGCGCGGAACGATGAACACGCGCGGCGGCTCTTGCAATTGATGGGGATGCCGTTCAAGCAAGCGTAAGAGGCGGATCAGTCCTTCGTGGAGGAATTGCGTGGCAAAGAAATCAATGATTAATCGCGAGTTGCATCGCAAATACAAAAATCGTATCCGTAATCGTTGTTCCAAATGCGGCCGGTCGCGCGGTTTTATGCGCCGGTTCAAATTGTGCCGCATCTGTTTTCGTGAGGATGCCGTGCAGGGGTTCATCCCCGGTATCACCAAATCAAGTTGGTAATTTTGAACGCGGTACTTCACAGATTAATGAGGGAGGCGTTCTCTAACGCCGATTTTGAGCGTAAACCGCGCTAGAGAGCGCTCACCCATTCATGAAATTGTGAAATACTGAGACGAGTTGAATTGAAGGAGCGGGAA
>JACQGS010000125.1 GCA_016199405.1 Chloroflexota bacterium
CCACCCTTGCCCGATTTGGGCACTCAGCCACTTTGGTCGACGCAAACCGGCGCATTCACGGCGAATAACTTGCTGGCAAAGGGAATTCATCTTGCCCAGTATGCTATTCTCGCTGCGCTTTTCTATCTGCCCTTGAATGGAAATGCGCGCGCGTGGGTTACCGCATTCGTGCTTGCCAGTTTATACGGCGCAAGCGATGAGTGGCATCAATCGTTCGTTGCGACGCGGCAAGGCAGTCTCAACGATTGGCTGATTGATTCCGCCAGCGCACTCGGCGCGTTGGCATTACTCTTTGCCGTTCAGCAACTCAAGCGATCCCGCCTTGACGCCAAAGTATCAATTGAACCAGAGGTTTGATGGCAAAACAAAAAGCAAGCGCCAGCGCGCATCCCAATATCGCGTTGGTTAAATACTGGGGCAATCGCGATCATGCCCTGCGCGTGCCGCTCAACGATTCGCTCTCGATGAATCTCGGTGAGATTCACACGACCACGACTGTTGAGTTCAATGTGAAACTCGAACACGATCGCCTGATTCTTAATGGCGCGGAGTTGGAAGCCACGAGTCCGGCGGCGACGCGCGTCGTCGCGCATCTCGCGCGTGTTCGCGCCCGTGCAAAAATCGAGACGAAAGCGCGCGTTGAATCGAAAAACAATTTTCCCTCCGGCGCGGGCATCGCCTCCAGCGCGAGCGCGTTTGCCGCGCTGACGCTGGCGGCGACGCGCGCCGTCGGCGTCGAATTGAACGAACGCGAATTATCCGTCCTCGCGCGGCAAGGTTCCGGTTCCGCCGCGCGTTCGATTCCCCCCGGCTTTGTCGAATGGCTCACGAGTTGGGACGCGAATAATTCGTACGCGGTGAGTGTCGCGCCGCCGGAACATTGGGATTTGCGCGATGTGATTGCGGTCGTCAGCGCCGAAGAAAAAACAATTGGCTCGACCGAAGGGCATCGGGCTGCGTCGACCAGCCCATTTTTGGTGGAACGCTTGAACGCGCTGCCGGGGCGTTTCCACCGCGTCCGCCGCGCGATCTTGGCAAAAGATTTGGCGCTCTTGGGACCGGCGATCGAAGAAGAAGCGATCGAACTGCACAGCATCGCGATGACGTCGCGTCCGCCGATCTATTATTGGTCGCCGGCGATGGTGCGCGTGATTCAAAGCGCGTTGAAATGGCGCGCGGAGGGACTCGCGGTTTATTTTACGTTGGACGCCGGCGCGAATGTCCATTTGATCTGTGAAAGCAAAGACGCGGAAGCCGTTGCCACGCGCGCGCGCGGCATCGCGGAAGTGCAACAGGTGATCGTCAACGCGCCGGGCGCGGGGGCGCGGTTGGTGGAGCAACATCTTTTTTAGAGAGATTGTTGATTTATGAAACGCAGAGGAGCGGGGGAGCAGCGGTGCTGGGGTGAAATTTCTCCCTTGCTCCCCTGCACTTCCGCCCTTTTTGCTTCTTCGTCCCATTGCCACGAACCCTCTGCGCGAGTATAATACCTTCACTCGATTCAAGTAACAAAGGATTTCACGCGTGCCAAATATTTTTTCCAGCGCCACCACGATTCTAATTTTTGCCGCCCTGCTCGGAGTCCTCGTCTTTGTGCACGAGTTTGGACATTTCATCGTCGCCAAGCGTTTGGGCATTCCGGTTTTGGAATTCGGCTTTGGATTTCCACCGCGTCTGTTTCGTTTTATGAAACGCGGCGAGACCGAATACACGATCAACGCGATTCCGCTCGGCGGATTCGTGCGCCTCTTGGGCGAAGAAGACCCGTCCGTGCCGGGCGGTTTTGCGATGGCGAAACCTTCCGTGCGCGCGCCGGTGCTTTTAGCCGGCGTGACGATGAACTTGTTGCTCGCGTACGTGGTCTTCTGCATCACCACGTTCTTTAGTCCTCCGTATGTCAGTTTGCAAACCACGCGCGTCGTCGGCGTCGTTCCCAATTCGCCGGCGGCGGAAGCCGGCTTGCGCGCCGGCGATTACATTACCGCGATCAACGGCGCGGATGTCAAAGATAATTTCCCACTCCTCAGTCAAACCCTGCGCGACAATGCCGGCAAACCGGTTTCGCTTTCGATTCAGCGCGCCGCGCGCGCGCTCGACCCGATATCCGCGACACCGCGCGTAACGCCGCCGCCGGGCGAGGGTCCGCTCGGCATTGCGCTGATGCCCTATTTAGGTTTGCGCGTGATGAGTGTGGACGCCGGCTCCAGCGCGGAGCGCGCCGGCGTGCGCGCCGGCGATGTGTTGGTTTTCTTTGTGGACCCGAAGGGGCGCACGTTGAAAGATCAGAATGAATTGATCGAGTACACGCGCACGCATCCGGGTTTGCGCATCGAGTGGCACATCGCGCGCGAGGGGCGCTTTATCGATCCCGATCCCATCGCGGTGCAAATTCCGGAAACCGTGACTGCCGTGAATGCGACCTTAGGCGCGCGTTTAGAAACCGCGCTGTGGGAAGCGCCGATCGTCGGCGCGCAAGAATTGTGGCGAATTGTTGCAACCATTCCGGCGAGCATCGCGCAATTGACGCGCGGTCCGGTGCCGCAAAACTCGTTCATCGGATTTGTCGGCATCGCGCAGGCGACCGGCGAAGTCGCGCAACGCGGCGGCGCGATCGCGCTGCTCGAATGGCTCGGCTTGCTCAGTTTGAATCTCGCCGTCGTCAATTTGCTCCCGTTCCCCGCGCTCGACGGCGGGCGCTTGGTTTTTGTCGCGCTGGAAGTTTTGCGCGGCGGCAAAAAAGTTGATCCGCACAAAGAGGGTTTGGTGCATTTCGTGGGCATCGCGGTCTTGTTGGGTTTGATGCTGATCATCACATTTTTTGACGTGCAACGCCTGCTCTCCGGCGGCTCGATTTTCAACTTGCCTTGACGCTTTCAGTTTCCTCCGACCTCCTCGATGATTCCCCGCGCTGTCCGCGCTGCGGCAAGCGCAATCTGGCGGACGCGGCGCAATGCGCGGCGTGCGGCTATGATTTTATTCCGCGCCGCGCGCGCATCCAATGCGGTCATTGCGGCCGACGCGTCCCCACCGACGAAACCATCTGCGCGTATTGCGGAAACGATCCGCACTCCAGTCGCTTTCCTTTTGCCCTCCGCGTCATCGCGATCTTTCTGTTCGCGATTTTGATTGGCTGCATGGGCTGGGCTGCAATCCGCGTGTTCATCGTCATCGGTGCGACCGCGCCGGAGAATCTCGAAGCATTGACGCCGCCGGTTCAAGTGATCATCGTCGTTGTGACGAATACGCCGGTCTCCACGCCGCTGCCGACTTTTACGCCTCCGCCCACCTCAACAACGACGCCGCGCTTTTCCCCAACGCCGACGCGGCGCGGCACGCGCACAGTTACCATTGCGCCGACCGCGACGCCGATTCCACCACCGTATGCCGCGCCTAAACTTTCCGCGCCGCTCAACGCGACGATCTATGATAACGTCGACGCGCCGATCACGCTCGAATGGCAAGCAGTTTCTGCGACGACTTTGCGCGAGAATGAATGGTATCTCATTGCGGTTTCGTACACCGCGCGCGACGGCAAACCGGCAACGCGCAAGGGCTGGTCGAAAGAAACGCAGTGGAGCGTGATCAAAGATTGGTATGCGGACATTTCGCCCACCGCGCGCACACTGTCGTGGAATGTGACGGTGATGCGCGTCGAAGGCGCCGATCCCCTGTCGTCCAATTCGACCCCCGGCAGTCCACCGAGCGCGACGCGAACATTTATTTGGAAATAAAAACGAGCCGCGAAAAGAATTCGCGGCTCGTTTTTTCTATAACCTGTGGGATGTCAAGGTACCGTTATTGCATCAATATCTACTACCTCGCGCGACGCGTGCGTCACCCGTAGCGTATGCGTCCCATTGCCCAACGTCGGACTGTTCCACTGCGTCTGCCATTGCAAACTCGCCGCAAACTGATTCACCGTCCCCACCTGCACTCCATCAATCGCGATCGTTACCACGCCCTTGTTAAAGCTTGGCGTATACAACAGCCGCAAATTTGTCCCCGTGAAAATTGCGCCGAGTTGCCTACCTCTGTCGAATAATGCAACGTCCCCTTGTACGGACCGATCGTGACCAAGGGATGCCACCTACCTGAATACTGAATCCTCGCGTCGGTATCGTCGTACGTCGCACTCCCACCTGTCACCAGAGTGCTCGTCCGCGTCGGCGTTGGGGTAAATTGTTCAAGTTCAAAGTCCACCTGAACGTTTGAACATGCCCCCCCGCTCTGAATGATTGAACCGCTCTGGATGGTTGGACCGACGGCAACGTAACCTGCCGGCGCAGATATCACAACAGAGTAGTTGGCGGGTGTTAGACCGTTGAATGTGTAGATTCCGTTTCCATCACTAACCGTCGTCTGAATAATGTTTGAAAGGTCATCTTTGAGGTTGATCGCGACATTCGGGATGCCGATGCCACCGGAGCGAACGACGCCAAAAATTATTCCGAAGCAAGCTTGCAATGCTGGGGTTTTGGTGACTGTTGGAGTATTCGTTGCCGTGCTCGTCGGTGTGTTCGTTGGCGTCGGGGTCCAAGTGGCGGTCGCGCTTGACTCGCCTCCCACAATCAACGCGTCAATATCTACAATACCGCCTCCCGTATGGGTCAGTGTCACCGTGTGTACGCCAGACGCCAGCGTCCCGCTCGTCCATTGCGCTTGCCAGCCCAAACTTGGCGCATACTCATTCACCGTCCCCACGGTCACCCCGTCGATTGCTATCGTCACGACACCCTTGTTAAAGCTAGGTGCGAACCGACAGCTCATCGTAGCG
>JACQGS010000116.1 GCA_016199405.1 Chloroflexota bacterium
GCAATTACCAATTACCAATAACCAATTACCAACTCCCAAACTCAATGTGCTTTCTTTAGTCGCGTGGGGCGGCGTGGGCAAGTCCACGCTCGTCAACAAATGGTGCGAGCGGCTTGCCGCCGATAATTATCGCGGCGCGCGGCGCGTCTTTGCGTGGTCGTTCTATTCCCAGGGCACGAGCGAGCGCGTCACCTCGGCGGACTTGTTTATTGCGAACGCGCTCGAATGGTTTGGCGATGCGAACCCGTCGCAAGGCTCGCCCTGGGACAAGGGGCAACGCCTGGCGGATTTGGTGCGGCGCGAAAAAACCTTGCTCTTGCTTGATGGAATGGAGCCGCTCCAATCTGATTTTGAGGGTGGCAAGGTGCAAGACCCCGCGCTCGCGACGCTCATCGCCGAGTTAGCGCGCGAGAATTCTGGATTGTGCGTCATCACGACGCGCGTCAAGGTGGCTGACCTGGAATCGTTCCCAACGACGACGCGCGCGATTGACCTGGAGCAAATTTCAGCCGAAGCGGGACGCGCGCTGTTGCGTGTGGGGGGCGTGGCAGGCGCGGACGCCGACCTGGAACAGCAGTCACGCGATTTCGGTCTCCACGCGCTCGCGCTCAACCTGCTCGCATCGTACCTCCACGAAATCCCAGGGCATCACATTGCGAACGCATCGCACATTCCCGATTTGGATGTGCCGCTTGATGAAGGCAAACAGCCGCGCCGCGTGATGGCGGCGTTTGCCGCGCGCTATGGCGAATCGCGCAAGGTGGACTTGCTCCGCATCCTGGGATTGTTCAACAGCCCCGCTGACAAAGACGCGCTGGACGCCGTGCGCGCCGCGCCGCCGATTGCCAACCTGACCGCGCACGTTCAGGAAATTTCCGATGCCGATTGGTGGCAGGCGGTGAGCCGATTGCGGCGCGTGAAATTGATTGCGCCCGAAAGCAAACACCGTCCCGACACGTTGGACGCGCATCCGTTGGTGCGCGAGCACTTTGGCAAGCAGTTGAAGCAGGAATACCCTGCCGCGTGGCGCGAAGGCAACAACCGTCTATATGAATATTTCAAATCCGCCACCAAAGAACTGCCCAACACGATTGAAGAGATGACTCCGCTCTACGCGGCAGTGATGCATGGCTGTCAGGCGGGGAAACATCAAGAGGCACTGGATGAGGTCTATTGTAGGCGGATACTGAGGGGCGACCAGACTGTTTTCAGTTGGAGAATTCTCGGCGCCTTTGGCGCTGATCTTGCTGCTCTATCAAGCTTCTATGATGAGGTATGGAGCAGTCCCACTACGGGTGACCTAACTCAGCACAACAAGGCCTCCCTTTTGAATTGGACTGGTTTTTGCCTTCGGGCGGTGGGGCGACTGACTCAAGCCTTGCAGGTATTGCAGCATGGCTTGGAAGTTGCAGAGCCTATAGAAGATTGGGGAAACGGTGCCTTTATTACTCGTTACCTGAGCGAGATCTGCTTGACGATCGGTGACGTTGCGAAGGCTGTTGATTACGGGAAGAAAAGCGTACAGTTGGCGGATTTGAGCGGCGATGGATTCCTGCAGCTTAGCTCAAGGGCAGGTCTCGCTGATGCACAACATCAGGCGGGGAATTTGGCTGAGGCTGAAGACGTCTTCCGCGAAGCAGAGAAGATGCAAAAGGCTAGGGATCCAGATCACCCCATCTTGTATGCCCTCCAAGGCTATAAGTACTGTGACTTATTGTTGGCTCAAGGGAAATACCAGGAAGTAAAGGATCGAGCCATTCAGAACATCAAGATCGCAAGGGAGAGAAACTGGATTGGTTCGCGTGCATATGGCTACCTTTCTCTGTCTAGGGCTCACTTGATGTCTGGCGAGCGAGGAGATGACTTCACGCATGTTCCAGACTACTTGGAGCAGGCAGTGGACGGCTTGCGGCAAGCGGGGAGTTTAGAATACGTACCACGCGGTCTACTCGCACGCGCTGAATATTATCGCATCACACGTGCGCTCGAAGAGGCAAAGCGCGATTTGGATGGTGCTCTATCCATCGCCATGCGCGGCGGAATGCGGTTGTTTGAGGTGGATTGCCATTTGGAGTACGCGCGGTTGTACCTCACCCTCCGTCCCCCTCTCCTCAAAGGAGAGGGGAAAGAGGCGCGCGCGATTTCTCCTTCCCTATTAGGGGAGGGCAGGGAGAGGTCGGCGCGCGAACATTTGGCAATCGCGAAAAAGATGATCGATGAAATGGGGTATCATCGGCGGGATGCAGATGTGAAAGAATTGGAGACGAAAGTTTCTTGATGCGTTGCTTTGGATTAACGGACAATCGCGTCCGCTGCGCGGCAAAGGCAGCCAACGCCAGCGGCTATTGCCAAGCGCATCAGAATTTTGTTGAATCGGTCGGTGAAATCGCACCCAAAGGCGGTGGCGTCAGCGGGTTGGTTGAAAAATTTTTCACGCGTGATGGTCGCCGCGTGATTCCGGATACAGCGAAATATTCTCTCCCGGCGTCCATCAAAAATAGTTCGACGCCCGCGCTCATCGAAAAATTATTGCACAGCCCCAGCGCCGATTTGCGTTGGTCGGCTGCGTTCGCATTGCGCCAACGCCGCGATCCTGCCACCATCGAACCGCTATGGGACGCGTTGCGGCGCGATGCGGTCGCGCTCGTGCGTCAGCAATGCGCGGTCGCGCTCGGCAAAATTGGAACGCGCGCGGTGTTGGGTCCGTTGATCGAAGGATTGTGGCACGATGCCGATCCTGCCGTCCGGCAAGCGTGCGCGATCGCGCTCGGCAATCTCGGTTATGCGCTTGCCGCGCCGGATTTGGCAAATGTTTTGGAACGCGAGCCCGCCGCGTTTGTGCGCTGGGACGCGGTGCTCGCGCTGGGGCAAGTGGGCGACCTATCGTTCGCGCCGCGCCTCGATGCGTTGGCAAAGCAAGAGCGCGCGCAATTTCTCCGCGAGGCGGCGCGCGCGGCGATTGAAGAAATTCGAAAGCGCGCGGAAAAAATTCTACCGCCAAGACGCCAAGACACAAAGAGAGTTTGTCATTCTGAGCTGAGCGAAGAATCTTGTTATGCGGAATTTACTCAAAGTCGAATTACAAGACACCTGCACTGCAACGCACGCACAC
>JACQGS010000117.1 GCA_016199405.1 Chloroflexota bacterium
GTCGGCGGGCGCGTGTTGGTAGGCGAAGGTGAGGGTTGCGGGGTGGGCGTCCGCGTTGGAGGAATGGGTGTGGCAGTCGGACGACGCGTGGGAGTTGCCGTCGGCTGAAGCTCAGCGATCAAAATATCGCTGGTCCGACACGCCAACGTCAAACCGACTAGCAAGATGCCGGTCGCGAATGTTCTTGAAAAGTTCAGCCGCATTTTGTTTCCTGAAAAAATTATCGCACCTGTTCCCAGAGTTGAAAGTCGACGACGCCGCGCCAGCATGCGGCGGGATCGTCCGGATTCCTGATAGCATTAAAGTCAATTCTGCCGGCATCGGAAATCCGCCGACCGCCTTCAACGATCCACACAAAGCGCGTTTGACCCGGCGCTGCGCCGAAAGCGCTCACGATCATCGAATAAAATCCATCTCCGTCTTCGCCGGATTCTCTCTTGTCCGCAACGGGACCATCCAATGCGAATGACATTACCACCGTCTTTCCATTCACGGGCGATGATCCTTCGTAAACCGTGCCTTGAATGAAAGATTGCCCGGAATGAACACACTTGATATTAACGGCTTTGTATCTGAATGGCGGCGCGGTCGCGGCAGGCGGCGCAATCGGTGGAACCGCCGTGGGCGGGCGCGCGGTTGGTCTCGCCGTCGGCGCCCGCGTGCGCGTGCGCGTCGCGGTGGGAGTTAGCGTCGCGGTGGGCGCGGGCGTAAAGGTCGCGCGTGCGGCGACGCGCGTCGGTGTGGGCTGACTCGCCGTCGATAAGACATCAGTCGTGCGGCACGCAAGGATTGTCACGGTAAAGGCAATTCCTAGCGCGAACCGGCGCGCCCACCCATAAACTCGCATTCGGATCTCCTTGTTCAATTGCGGGACTAAAAAAAGAGCGCGTATTGGAACGCGCGGCGGTGCGGGAGAAATTATACCATCAATGAAGAGGAGAGCAAAAAACGCGAGGCGTCAGGGGCGCGGACCTGCCGCGTTAGCGCGGGTGGGTGCGTCCGCGGCGCGCTGTCGGTTCATTCTTCATCTGCACGCGGCGGTGCGTGGTGCGATAACTGGGCGCGAGAATTTCTTCGACCGAGTTACGATCGAGATCGTAAATGCGCGAGATAATGCGCGAGTCGATATTGGCGTCCGAATTCATCGTGATAATCGTCGGCAGATGCGCGACATAGCGGTGATCGATAATCTGAAATAGTTTTTCGCGCGCCCACGGCGTGGCGTTCTCCGTGCCGAGATCGTCCAGCACCAAAACCGGAACGCTCCGCGTATCTTCAAAGCGTTGGTCGTAGGAAGTGACGCTGCCGGGCGCAAATGCCGCGCGGAGATGATCGAGCAAATCCGGCACCGTCACGAGTGAGACGCTGTAGCCATTCTTCATCAACTGATTCGCAATCGCCGCGGCGAGGTGGGTCTTGCCGCAACCGTGATGCTCACCCGTGAAAACGATAAACCCTTTTGGATCTTGCGCATACGCTTTGGCTTTGTTGAAAGTTTTCCGCAAATTTTCACGCGGCGGTCCCGTCAATTCTTCTCCGCGCTGATCGAAAGAAGCAAACGTCATCTCGCTGTACATTCCCAGATTGGAAAGCTGACTGCCGCGCGAATCAATCCCGGCTTGCCGATAATCCGGCGCGAGGATCGTGACGATCGCGCACAACGCCGAATCGGCAAGGCGCGAACGCAGACGCGCGTCGATATCTTCCAACTCGCGATTCGTCGTGATGACCGTCGGGAGCAGCGCGTTGTAACGGTGGTTGAGCAATTGATACAATTTTTCATTTGCCCACGTCGTCGGCGATTGCGCGCCAAGATCATCGAGGAGGAGCAATTCGGTCGAGCGAATCGATTCGAAGCGTTCGTCGTACGAGACCGCACTCGCGGGCGCGAACGTCGAGCGCAGGTGGTCGAGCAAATCTGGCACGACAATGAACAAGGCAGAGGCGCCGCGGTTCAAGCGCGCGTTGGCAATTGCGGCGGCGAGGTGGGTCTTGCCGCAACCGTAGCTGCCTTTCAACAAGAGCCAGCCGCGCGGTTCTTCGGCGAAACGCTGCGCGCGCTCGAATGCCTCCCGCAATGTTTTCTTTTTGTCCGCGCTCAATCCGACGCCATCGGCTTTGAAACGCTCGAACGTCAATTGCGAAAGATGCACCATCCCGCTCGTTTGGTGCAAACTCGCCAAGCGGGCATCGCGTGTTTCATCAATTTTGCAATGGCACGGAATCGCGCGCCCAAAATCGGGATGACCGACCGGCACGTCGCGGCGCAAAAACCCCGCGCCGCCGCAGGTTGGGCAATTGGGATCAGCGGTTGTGATATTTACGGTGTTCATAGAACCATGATTTGCCGGGTCGTTCTTTCATACTGCGACCCTCGGTCTTCCAGCGATCGAGAATCTTGCGCGCGTAACTCCAACTGCGCTTGTTATTCTTGACCGCGATTTGAATCGCTTCGGCAATCCACGCCGCCGGGAAATCTTTTTCGGCGGCTTTCAATTCGTCGGCGAGCATCGGTGTCAGCATGCCCATATTCTGCTCGTAGAGCGCGAAAATGTTCGGGCGCGATTTAGCATCTGCCTTCTCGAGCGCGGCGACGCGCGGCTGCGGAGCGGCGGCTTGCGCGGCGCGTTCGTACGCGCGACGACCGGCATCGCTGTTCACAAAATACCACGTGTCATTCGCGTCTTGCCAACGCAACAACGATCCGCGCTCGACGGCTTTCTCTAACGCGCGCTCAAGCGCATCTTCGGCAGATGCGCCATTCGCTGCGAGCGATTGCATCAGCGTCGCATCGCCGGTGAGATCGCGCGCGCTCACGCATAATGACTTGGCGTTTTGATTAGCCATCCGCCACATCAGATGCAGCGTCACGCGAAGTTCGGCAAGATCGTCAATTGCCGGCGCAAGCTCGGTGAAAAATAGATTGGGCAGCGGCGTGACGCTCACTTTGCCGGACGGAAAGCCGGAGAAGAGTTTCATACTTCTATCTGCCTCTTCTACCGTCTTCTGGCTCCACAAATAAATTTTCAAACTTGGCTTGCTCTTCGATAAAGCGCAATTTCAGATCGCGGGTCGGTCCGTGCCGATGCTTAGAGACCAGAATCTCGGCGATTTTTTCTGGATACTCTTTGCTGGGATGCGCGGCTTGCCATGCTTCGAGCGTCGGATAATAGGTTTTCTCGCGGAAAATAAAAATCACGACATCCGCATCTTGCTCGATGCTGCCGGACTCACGAAGGTCAGCCAGCTGCGGACGATGGTCTTGCCGCGATTCCACCGCGCGCGAAAGCTGCGATATCGCGACGACCGGCACATGCAGATCGCGCGCCAGCTCTTTCAACTGCCGCGAGATTTGTGAAATTTCTTGCACGCGATTTTCGATGCGCCCGCGCGCGGTCATCAATTGTAAATAATCAATCACGATCATATCCAACCCGAACTCGGAATGCAGGCGGCGCGCTTTGGCGCGCACTTCCAGCGGCGTCAGCGCCGCGCTATCGTCAATAAAAATATTCGCTTCCGAGAGGACGCCGGTCGCTTTGACGAGTTTGGGATACTCGTCCTCGCTGACTTTGCCGATCCGCAAATTTTGCGAATCAATCACCGCCATGCCGGCGACGAGCCGCTGCACCAATTGCTCCGCCGACATTTCCAGACTAAAGAGCGCGATGCGTTTGCGTTTTTCCAGCGCGGCGTGTTGCAGAATCGAAAGCCCAAACGAGGTTTTGCCGGAACCGGGACGACCGGCGACGATGATGAGATCGGATGGTTGAAAGCCGCCGAGGAGCTTATCGAGATCGTAAAAGCCGGTCTGCACGCCGAGCAGTTCGGTCGGATGCCGTTGAACGTAATCGAGGCGATCGAGAAATTGATCGACCGCGAGGCGGATCGGTTTGAGGTCGCGGCTCATGCGCCGCTGCGCGACCTGAAAAATTACCTCTTCCGATTTATCGATGATCGTGTCAATGTCATCGCCGCTGTCGTAGGCAAGCCCCGCGATTTGCGTGGACGCTTGAATCAACCGGCGTTGGAGCGCGGTCTGCTCGACGATGCGCGCGTAATGCTCGACGTTCGCGGCGGTGGGGGTCGCGTTGATCAGCGCGGTAATGTACGCCGCGCCGCCGACGTCGTTGATCCGGTTGCGGCGTTCCAGTTCGGCGACGATGGTGAGAAAATCGATCGGCTGGCGTTGCTCGTGCAACGCAAAAATGGCTTCAAAGATCCAATGGTTTTTTTCGAGATAGAAATCTTCGGCGCGCGTGATCGGCGCGACCTTGATGATCGAGTCGGGGTCAATGAGCAACGCGCCGAGCACGGCTTGCTCGGCTTCTAAATTGCTCGGCATCGTACGGTCGGGGGCAGTGGTGAGGCGGACGTCCATCATAAGTCACTCAAGGCGAAAATAATTCCCGGTGGGAGTATCCGGGAATTATTTTTTGGGACAGCTGCGGCTTGAACTACGCATTTCGGAGAACTGGCTCGCTGGTCGAACGCGCACCTTCATGCTGATGTGGATCAAAACGATCCGATAAATCTTGTCGCAACCCCCGCCCCACGTAGAATTTGATAAGCGCTTCGACGGACATTTCGCGGCTGACCGCAACCTGAGACAACGAAGCCAGCGCGTCCTGGAGAATGCGAATGCTCACGGGCGCAGAAGGTCTTGGCCGGAGTCGAAGATTATTTTTTTGCGGATCACGCTTCTTCATACGATTTCCATACGACCGATCCATTATTTGGCAAAGGTCAACCTCAATTATCTTTTGTCTTCTCTTCGCCCTTGCCCAAATCATCCAGATCGAGGTCTTCGAGCAAATCGCGGAACGGTTCCAGTTTTTCCGCTTCTTCGCGCGAAACGCCGTCGGCGGCTTGGCTCGGACGAATGGAGGCGCGTTCCATCACCATCTCTTTGACGTACACCGGCACTTGGACGCGCACCGCCAGCGCAATCGCATCGCTGGGGCGCGCATCAATCTCGACGGTCTTGCCGTCCACCTTCATAAAAATCGACGCGAAAAAAGTTTCGTCGCGCAGTTCGCGCACGACGACGTATGCCGGCACCGCGCCGGTTTCGGTAATTACGCTCTTGAGCAAGTCGTGCGTCAGCGGGCGCGCGACTTGATTGCCTTGCAACGCAATCGTAATCGCATCCGATTCAAACGGACCGATCCAGATCGGCAAAAAGCGTTCGAGCTTGTCCTTCAACACGACGATCCGATGAGGTGAGACGAGACTCACGCGCACGCTATCAATGGTAACTTCCAGCCAATCCGCATCCATTTTTCACTCCCTCGTAACGCGGCGAGTTTTCTCCGCGCTCTCTTTCGGCGCGATTATACCACAATCGCAAGTCGCGCGGCAAGCGGAAAAATGTGACCCTTCGCTGCGCTCAGGGCAGGCTCAGTGACACGTGACATGTGGCAGGGAGAAACGTTCGCCACTTCTCCCTTGTCACGTCACCCGTCACTCTTCTTCGCCTTCTCCACCAATTCAAATAGTTTGCTCAACGCTTCGAGCGGCGAAAGCGACAGCACGTCGAGTTCCTGCAATTCTTTGCGGAGCGCATCGTCTTGCGCGAAAAAAGAAAGTTGGGAACTCGAGGTGGCTTCGGGCCCCTCCATTTCGTGCCGGCTTTCTAATTCTAAAAGTACTTGTTCCGCGCGATGAATCACGGCTTTCGGAATGCCGGCAAGTTGCGCGACATGAATGCCATACGATTTGTCCGCGCCGCCGCGCGCGATTTTGTGCAAAAACACGACGCGCCCGCCTTGCTCTAGCACGGCGACATTATAGTTGCGGACACGCGGCAGATATTTTTCGAGCTCGATCAACTCGTGATAATGCGTGGCAAACAAAGTTTTCGCGCCGAGGTTGGGATGATTGTGGATATGCTCGACGATCGCGCGCGCGATGGCAATGCCGTCGTAGGTGCTGGTGCCACGCCCAATTTCGTCGAGGATGATCAGACTCTTGCGCGTGCTGTGCGCGAGAATATTCGCGGTCTCGACCATCTCCACCATGAAGGTGGATTGCCCCGCCGCGATTTCATCTTGCGCGCCGATGCGCGTAAAAATCCGGTCCACCAAACCGAGGCGCGCGGATTCCGCCGGCACAAACGATCCGATCTGCGCCATCAGCGCGATCAGCGCGGTTTGGCGGAGAAAGGTCGACTTTCCACTCATATTCGGTCCCGTAATGATGTGAATCAATTCGCCGGCGGAAAGCGTCACATCATTCGGAACAAACGGATCGTCGCGCAACGCGAGTTCAACGACCGGATGCCGCCCGGCGACGATATGCAATTCATCGTCGTCGTTCAGTTCGGGGCGCGCATAACGATACCGCATTGCGACTTCGGCGAGCGTGGCGTACACGTCAATCTCGGCGAGCGCGCGCGCAGTCGCGAGCAATCGTCGCGCCGCGCCGGCGATTTGCGCGCAGATTTCTTTGAACAGCGTCGTCTCGAGTTCGGTCAGGCGCTCTTCCGCGTTCAGAATCAAACTCTCGTACTCTTTCAACTCCGGCGTGATATAGCGTTCGGCGTTCGCGAGCGTTTGCTTGCGAATATATTCCGGCGGCGCTTGCGGCAGGTTCGGCGTGGTGATTTCGATGTAATAGCCGAACACTTTGTTATAGCCAACTTTGAGCGAGCGAATGCCGGTGCGTTCGCGTTCGGTGCGCTCTAAATTCGCGACCCAATCTTTGGCGTTCTTCGCCGCGCTGGCGATGCCGTCGAGCTCGGCAGAGAATCCCGGCGCGATCACGCCGCCGTTCGCAAGCGTTGCCGGCGGTTCGGGCACGATGGCGCGTTTAAGCAGAGAGAGAATGTCGGGGCATTCGTCAATTTCGGATTTCGGATTTCGGATTTCAGATTTCTCCCCTGCTCCCTCGCTCCTCTGCTCCCCCGCGTGCAGAATTTCAAGCAACTTGGGAATAACCTCAAGACTCACGCGAATCCCCACCACATCCCGCGGCAACGCGATGCCTTGCGCGACGCGATTCGTCAACCGCTCCACATCCGCGATCTGTTTCAACAAATCGCGCACGCGCTCGCGGCGCGCGGTATCGCGAAAAAATGCGTCCACGTTGGCTTGTCGCGCGTTCAGCGCGTTGAGATCGAGCAAGGGTTGCAGCAACCACTCGCGCAAGAGGCGTCCGCCCATCGCAGTGCGCGTTTCGTCTAACACGCCGAGCAAGGAGCCCTTGACCGCGCCGGCGCGAATCGTTTGCGTCAGTTCCAAATTGCGCCGCGTTGCCGAATCCAGCGTCATAAACGATTGCGTCGAATAAGTTTTGAGCGATTGCAGTTGCGCGAGCGCGGACTTTTGGTGGTCTTGCAAATATTGCACGAGCGCGCCGGCGGCGCGAATCGCGAGCGGCATGCCGTTCAAGCCAAAGCCGTCGAGCGACGCGACGCGGAAATGTTCGAGCAGGGTTTGGCGCGCGGAATCGAGATCGGGTGTTTTGATGTTAGAGGTTAGAAGTTGGAGGTTAGAATTCGTCGAGGCGTTTCCAACCTCCACCTTCCAATTTCCAACTTCCATTAGCACTTCAGCCGGATGCAGGCGATCCAATTCTTGTCGCGCATCGTTTGCGAGGACTTCCGTCACGGCAAAAGCGCCGGTGGTGATGTCGGCATACGCGATACCGGCGCGGACTTTGTCGAAGGCGAGCGCGGCGAGATAGTTGTTGCGTTTTTCTTCGAGCAGATTCGGCTCGACGACAGTGCCGGGCGTCACCACGCGCACAACCTCACGCGTCATCAAGCCATTGATCGCTTCATCGCTCGTCTGCTCGACAATCGCGACCTTATGCCCGGCGTTGATGAGACGCGCGAGATAAGTGTCGAGCGCGTGATACGGCACGCCGGCGAGCGGCACGCGCTGATCGGTGCCCATCTCGCGCGCGGTCAGCACAATGTTGCACGCCGCCGCGACTTTTTTCGCGTCGTCGTCAAACGATTCGTAGAAATCGCCGAGCCGGAAAAAGACAATCGTATCAGGGAATTGTTTTTTGATTTGGAGATATTGCTGACGGAGCGGGGTCGGCATCGCGGGCAATAATAGCGCGTTTTGTCGTGTGGGGCAAACGCAAAGATAACTCGAACGTTTGTCGAAGACAAGCCAGTCATTCCACGGGAAAGAGTTTGAGAATAAATCCTGGAAATGCCTTATTCCGGAATTGGGTTTGATGGTATAATGCGCGTGGAGGTCAGACGTGCTATGAACAAGGAATTAAGAGCCATCGAGATCAGTAAAATACCGGAACTCCTTCGGATCGTCAACGAGGTCCGGAAAAGCCGGACACCGCGCGTTTTAAGCCGAAGAAAAGAACCGGTTGCGATTCTTCGTCCGATCAATGGCAGCGCCAAGCGTGCCAAGAGAACCAAGTCCAAGAAAGATTTCGAGGCGTTCCTCGCGTCTGCTGGAAGCTGGAAGGATGTTGATACCGATAAGCTCATCAAGGACATTTACGAAAGCCGCAAAATCTCTTCTCGCCCTCCGGTTGAACTATGAATTATCTGATCGATAGCGACTGGGTGGCTGATTATCTCAAAGGACGAACAGAGGCGTTAGATTTTCTTCGCTCTCTTGGAGCAGAAGGTCTCGCGATCAGTCTCGTCACTTACGGTGAAATCTATGAGGGGATTTATTACGGTCCAAATGCGGAGAGCCATGAAGCGGGTTTTCGCAAATTTCTTCAATGGGTTGATGTTCTGCCTTTGAATCGGCGGATCATGCAACGCTTTGCGCGTATTCGTGGGCAACTTCGCAAGCAAGGGCAATTGATTGGCGACCCCGATATTCTAATTGCGGCAACGGCATTGCATAACGATCTGACTTTGGTATCACGGAACCTCAAGCACTTTCAGCGTATCGCAAACCTCAAACTGCATTGAGATGGAATACTTGAATTCGCCCGCTCTGCTCAAAATCCAGGGCGGGTTTTTGTTTCTGAGACGAGAGGCGCGGCGAATATTTTTCCTTCGTTATCACCAGAATCATCGTAACTGACGCCGCGCACAAACTGCATCGCTTTGCCGGCGCGCGATCGAACTCCACGAGCACATCCAAGTCACTGCGCTTTTTCTGTTCGCCGCGCACGTACGAGCCGAAGACGCCGAGCGATGTGACCGCGTAGCGTTCGCGCAAGGCAGGCAAATGCGCGCGCATGACTTTAGTCTAATTCCGGCAAGCAGTACGCGTATTCATTCATCGTCGTCTTTCGGCGCGTCAGCAGGAATGTATGGAATCAGCCCTCTGCGGAATGCCTCTTCCTGCGCTCCGCGGGGCGCATAGCGAATGTCCATCAAAAGTCCATTGACGCTAAGCATCCATACCAGCGGATTCCTGTCCATTTTACTTGGCAGTGTCCAGCGCGGGTCCATCTGCATCAGATCGAACATTTTCCAAATTACTTGGGATTTATTACTGCCGCTGCTTTGGCTAACGCCGAACAATCGGCACAATTCGTCGGCGCGGAGATGCGGTGTTTGACTTTTGTCGAATAGGAAATTGACTTTGCCGATTGTGTAAGTGATCGCGCATGCCCAAATCTCCACTTTGCCGTGCGTGAGCGGCGAGGGACGCTTACGCGCAAGCGCGGCGGCAAGTTGGCGGCACATTGCCGCGTACTCTGCGTTGAGATGATGTTTGCATACGTTATCAGTGAGCGCGACGATTGCGTCGTACGTGGGACGCATTTCGTTGGGAACGGATTCGGATTTTGGCATGGTTACCTCTTCTCCAACTCTTTCGCCTTTTGCCTTGCAGGCGCAATCACCTTGTTGCCGAGCGAGGCGAGCAAATCATTGATGTCGGTGTACTGACGCGTGCGAAAAACCTTTGGATCACGAAACTCGCGAAAAAAATTTGGAACACGAAAAGTACGAAAACCGCGAAAGGGAATCGCGCGCCCCGCCTTTCGCGCTTCGCGGTTTTCGCGCCCTTTCGTTGGTTTCGCGATCCAAACGCTTTTACACTTCCCCACTGAACGCCCTATGCAACAACGTTTGAAACAAATGCTCCGCCTGCCGTTCTGCTTCCCGTTGTTGCGCGCGCAGGTACTCGAATTGCTGGACGATGCGCGCGAATTTTTGTTGGAGCGCGAGCGGTGGCTTTATCAGCAAAAGGTTTTCAAACTTCGATTTGGTGATTATGCGTTTCATTCCAAGCGTCGTGCTTCTCTGAACGAATGGTTTGCTCACAAGAATAAGCCCGTACAAGAATACAGATTCAATGCCTTTGTATGGCGTAATCGCGTTGATTTGCTGATTGAATGCCACCTTGCGATTCGTCAGCGCAACATTGCCTATTGATGTTGGGCTTCCAGCAATGCAAGTGACCAAAAGCGAACCAGGTTCAACACATCTTCCTTCTTTCAATCCTTCCTCTGACAACATTTCCAGACTTCGGGTGACAATCATCTCACCCCTGACAATGTTGTCGGACTTTATCCACTCGATGTAATCACCGTAGTATCGAGGTTCATCTCTTGAAGGTGTATTACCTGTTTCGACTTCTCCCAGATCTGAAATCTTTGCTCTTTCCCACCCCATTGGATTCCGCACAGGGTCGCCAAACATCCGCACGAACACGGCTTGCAAAAACGTGTCGCTGAGTTGTGCGGCGTAGCGGCGCGTGCGGCGCAGGCGGTCTGCCTTGTCCAACAGCGCGGCGATGCGGCGTTGTTCGGGGAGTGATGGAAAACTGAAATACGACTCTTTGAGAAACTTGAAATGCCGACTGTAACCCGCAGATGGCACATTCGCGTGAATAAGCGCGTAGTACGCAAACTTTGGCAAAATATCTTTGCGCGGTATCAGAACCTTGATTCCGTCGGCACCAAGCACGAATGGGAAATCAACGTACTTTACAACGCGCGTATGGTCGCCAAAAAGAACGACTGGCAATTCATCTTTCCAAACAAGAGAATCATCATCAGCATATCCCGCGATGAAACTCTGCCCTTGGTCAACAATCGGAAATTTGCCAGAGGGTTTGAATTCACTCTGTTCTATTTTATGCCCGTGCGTTGTTCCGTCTTGAAGTGCCTCGGTAAATTCAAGCGTCGTCCATTTTCCAGAACTCATACTTCAATCGCTCGGATAGTTTCGCTCATCACACTTTCCAACTTCAACAATCGCTCTAACGTCACTTGTGGCTCTTCGTAAAATTCCTCGTCCTGTTCCACCTGGCGATAGCGGCTCGCGGACAAATCGTATTTACCCGAAGGGGACGCGACCTGTTCCTTCGTCACCCAGAACTGGCGGGTCAGTTGATTGATCTCCGCTTGCAATGGCGCAATTTCATCATGCAGTTTGTCCAATTGCTGTTGCATCGCCGTGAGCGCATCCTGAGCGGACTCTGAGCGAGCAGAGCGAGTCGAAGAGGAAGTCGAAGGATCGTTCGCATCGCCATCGCCATTCGCAATCGCGTGCTCAAACGTCAGCCGATTGATTTCCTTTTGCAAGCGCAAGCGTTCAGTTTTCAACGGCGCAACCGAATCTCTCAATTCTCTCAATCTCTTTTCTCTCTGCGCGTTAAACCCAGCATCGAACTGATTGTCCCAGCATTTCAACACATCGGGAATGTCATTTTCGTTCGGCGTCGGCGTCCGCTTGTCGTCGAGCGAAAAACCATCGTGCTCCATATCGTAAAACCAAATGCGCTCCGTCGTCGCGCCGCGCGTGAACAACAGCACCGCCGTCGAAACGCCCGCGTACGGTTTGAACACACCGCTCGGCATCGAGACCACGCCATCGAGCCGATTCTCTTCGATGATTTTTTTCCGCGTCTCGACGTGCGCGCGGCTCGATCCGAACAGCACTCCATCGGGCACGATCACCGCGTTGCGTCCGCCCATGTCCAACACGCGCAGAATGAGATGCAAGAAAAGCAATTCGGTTTTTTTCGTGTTGCTCGGCAACGTCGGATTCAGATCGGCGGCATCCACCGCGCCCTTGAAGGGCATATTCATCAGCGTCACATCGTATGCCTTTTCCTCGGTGAACGCTTTCGAGAGCGTGTCCATATAGAAAAAGCGCGGCGCCGCGATGCCGTGCAGCATCAAGTTCATCGAGCCGATCCGCAGCATCGTCATGCCCGAATCGTTGTCATAGCCCGTGAGCGCCTTGGTTTGCAGAAACTTGTTTTCCGCAGGCGTCAGTCTATCGCCAATCAAATTATGCGCGATACCTTCCTCGTCGCGCGTTAGAATTTCGGGCGAGGTGTGCGTTTCCAGAATGTACTGATACGCGTTCACCAAAAAGCCGCACGTGCCGCCCGTCATATCGCCGATGCGTTCCATTGGGCGCGGCTTGATCATCCCCACCATCATGCGAATGATGTGGCGCGGCGTGCGAAATTGTCCGTTGCGCCCCGCGGTGTTCAGATGGCTCAACAAGTACTCGAACAAATCGCCTTGCACGTCCTGGTTCTGCTCGCTGATCTGCATCTGCTCGATCGCTTTGCACGCTTCGATGAGCAAGCTGGGTTTGCTGATTTTGAATTCCGCGTTCTTCATGTACTGCTCGAACGAGCTGCCCTTCTCGCCGAGTTTCTTCAATTCAGGGAAAACCTTTTCCTTGACGTGCGCGAGCGCGTCGTCGGCTTTCAATTGCGTCCAATAGCGCCAGCGCAATTTCGGCGTAAAGCGCGGCTCGTATTTCTGTTTGAGCATGCCCGCGCGTTTCTCGCGGCGATCTTCTTCCTCATCCAGCCGCTTCATAAACAGCAAATACGAAAACTGCTCGATGGCATCGAGCGGATTCGACAACCCGCCCGTCCAGAGCTTGTCCCACAATTGGTCAACCTGGGATTTTAGTTTTGGGTCAGTGAGCATTGAAAATCCTCATACCGTTCTCTACTTATTACTATGGGTGAAGACCGAATTGGCGAATAGTGCGTCTGAATTTCTGTAACAGATTTTCTTCCTTTCCCAATTCGGGACAATACGCAAAATTGATGTGTTGGAGTGGTTGTGGTGGTGGCACAATTGGTTCACGCCAGTATACTGGACGAATGAATGCGTCGTCCTTGCCCTTCAGTGTTAAAGCGTGCTCCCATTCTTTCTTAACTGCTGGCGATTGCGCTGAAAACCTTGACCAGAATAACTGAAAGATGTCTGCTTGGTCAATCAACTGTAATAAGCGTGCATCCCAGTGTTCCCCGCTCCGCAAGGTTGTTACATCTCGACTTTTGCAGCGACATAAAATAATGACTCTGCGGCACATTTACAACTGAATATCCAAGCACTCTGGCATCCTTCGGAAAATTGCGTACAATGCAAGGGAGTACCCTTGCTCA
>JACQGS010000009.1 GCA_016199405.1 Chloroflexota bacterium
AAGGGGCAGGCGTTCTCTAACGCCGCTTTTCAGGCGAAAACGCGCTAGAGAGCGCTTCCCCCTTTATGAAATTGTGATGGACTGAGACTACAAGCCAAACGTTCAAGTCAACGAGATGCTTCACGTCCCCCACCAGTCGAGCGATTTCTTCTGTAATTCAATCGCAGTGAACTGATCACGGTACTGTTTCAGCCCTCCCGCCCAATCAAGACGCAAGTGTCTGGATTTCTGCCCGTTCTTTTTTTGTTTTGCCCGCGCAAGCAAAACCTCTGCAAAGTCCTGGACTTCTTTCTGTAAATTCAGCGGCAATTGCCTGACTGTTTTTTCAAGTTGAGTCATTCACTCCTCCAAGGCAATCCCATTATATTTTTCCATCACCGCGCTGTCAACTGTTTCTTTCTGATGATTACCCACAAGTCCAAAAAGCAACCGCAGAGAACGCAGAGGCGGAGCCAAAAAACGGTTTTCTCTGCGTCTCTGTGCCTCTGCGGTGAGTTGTGGGTAATGACCAGTTTCTTTTATGGCATGAGTCTGAGATGGCAAATGCCTCGCCCCTACTCGTACCGCAACGCTTGCACAATTTCCATTCGCGTCGCTTGACGCGCGGGGATGAGCGCGGCAAGCACGCCGAACAGCAAGCCCACCGCAATCGCGGCGAGCAAGCCCGCAAATGGAAATGCGTACGCCATCTTGTACAAACCGGTCGCGCTGATGCCCACGACCATCAAGTAGCCCAGATACAATCCGCCGAGCAAACCGAACGCCGTGCCAATCGCGGCGAGCAGTAACGCTTCCGCGACAATCACCCGCCGCACCTGCCCGCGCGTCGCGCCAATCGCGCGCAACATGCCAATTTCGCGCGTGCGCTCGATAACGCCGATCGCGAGCGTGTTCAGAATCGCGATGAGCGATGGAATCGCGAGCACGCCCAGCAAGATATAGACCACTGCAAACGACGCGTCGAATTGCTCGCGGATTTCGGCAAAGTACGCCTTGCCCGAGATGAGCCGGAATTGCGGATATTCCGCGACGAGCGATTTCATTCGTTCATCTACACTCGCCGCGTTCGCGCCGGGCGCGAGATTCACCTGAAAGAAAATGTCTTCGGTCTTGGGAAAATCATCGCGCAGATTTGCCTGCGAGATGAACGCGGTCGTGATTTTCGCGTTGAGCATATCGCCGCCAATCGCAACGACGCGATAATCCTTCTGCCCTTCGGGCGTCGCGAGCGCGAGCACATCGCCCACTTTGAAATTCGCTTGCGCGGCAAGAATGCCGTTCAAAACAATCGCCCGTTCATTCGCGAGCGCGGCATACGCTTGTTGCGGGTCGCCCTGAGAAAAATCCAATCCCACCACTTGCGGATAAACGACCGGGTCAATTCCCAAAACGGAAACCGCGATTTCGCCCGCGCCGCGCGCGGACGCCGCCGGAATGTACGTCTGCGCAAAACGCAACGTGCTGACCGCGTCGACGCCGTTGATCGCGCGAATTTTATTCGCGAACGCTTGATTCGCGCCGACATCGCTTTTCCACAACGCAATCGAAGGCGGAATCAATAAATAATCGCTCCCCAAAGTTTTTTGCACCAGCCCCATCAATCCATCATTCAAACTCGATACGACCGCGGACGCGGCAACGACGACGGCTAAGCCAATCATCGTCGCGCTCGCGGTGATCGCCGCGCGCGTCGGTTGGCGCGTGAGATTGCCGCGCGCGAGTTCGCCCGTGCCTTGGCGCGCAAACGCGAATGCCAGCGCGGTACTAAACACACGCGCAATCGGCTTGATGAGCGCGGGCGCGGCAAGCACGAGTCCGACAAGAAGGAATAATCCACCCAAGAAAACCAACGCGATGTTTCCGAGGAACAAGCTGAGGACTGCCAAGACGATCAGCCCCGCGCCCACAATCGCGCCGACGCGGCTGATTTTTTCCGCGGTTTCGGAAAGCGTCGGACGCAAAACTTCGATCGGCGTGACGCGCCCCGCGCTGACTGCCGGCAACAATCCGGCGACGAGCGTCGTGCCAATGCCTAACACAATGGAAACCACCACCCACAACGGCTCGACGACTGGCGCGCCGATTTGCATATTCAAAAAAGTTTGGAACGCGCCATTCGCGAGCGCGGAAATTCCCACGCCCATCAAATAGCCCAACACCATTCCTATGCCGGTGCCGATAATGCCTTGCACCAATCCTTCCGCGAGAATAAATCCGACAATCATTCCGCGACTCGCGCCAATCGCGCGCAACATTCCGATATCGTGGCGGCGTTCCGCGACAATCGTGCGAAAGGTGTTAAAGATGATAAAGCCGCCCATAAAGAGCGCAAGAAAACCCAGCCCGTTGAAAGCGGCTTGCGCGGCTTCTAGACTCGCGAAAAATTCCGAGCCGCTCGTCAGCGCGCCAAGGTGATAATTTTTCCCGAGTTGCGCTTTGATTTGTTCGATCATCGCTGTGCGTTCGCCGGCGTCGGTCGTCGCGAGATTCGCTTCGATCGTGTTGATGCGATTCGATTGATCGAGCAAGCGTTGCGTTTGCGTGAGCGTCGCGTACACCGGTTCCGTGCCGGGCAACGAACGCGCCGGCGTGATCCCGACAATCGTCAATCGCGCGACGCCGTCCGCCGTGGGCAACGCGAGCCGGTCGCCGACTTTCAGTTTGAGCGTATCCGCGAGTCCCGCCGAAATCACCGCAACGTTCGAATCGCCCGCGCGCAAAAATCGTCCTTGCGCAATCGGATAATCGCGAATCGTCGTTGCGGTCGCGGGATCAACGCCGACGAGCGTCAGCGCGTTGACGTTCACGCCGCGTCCGTAGAAATTCGGTGGGATGTTGATCGTCCGCGCCAATTCGCCCGCCACCGCGCGTACGCCCGGCATCGCTTTGAGGCGGTTCAAAAGCGTCGGTTCAAACGCCTCGCCCGTTTTGTGCGTGATGGTTACATCCACCGCGCCATACGTGGAGAGAATATTTTTTTGGAATGACTCCAGCATCGTCGGCAGCAAAATATTCATTCCAAAAATAACCAGCACGCCAAACACGATGGCGAGCGTCGTCAGAAAGGTTCGGAGTTTGCGTCCCCACAAATAGCGGAGCGCGAGAGTGAGGTGAAGATTCATTTTGGATTCTTCCGTAGGGGCGACCCTTGTGGTCGCCCACAAAGGGCAACCACAAGGGTTGCCCTTACATTACGTCATCGCGTTCATCATTTGCGCGATTTTTTCCGCGCTCGGCGCGGTTTTTCCATCCCCGCGCGTCTCGTTCACCATCGCGCCGTCTTTCAAAAAGACGATGCGGTCGGCGTACGCGGCGATGCGCGCGTCGTGCGTGACCATCACGACTGCATGCCCCCACGCGCGCGCAACCTGTTGCAACAGCGCGGCGATCTCGTCCGAGGCGCGCGAGTCGAGATTGCCGGTCGGTTCGTCGGCAAGCACGAGCGCGGGCTCGGTGATGAGCGCGCGCGCAATCGCGACGCGTTGTTGCTGCCCCGCCGATAATTCATCGGGACGACTCGCCAGCCGATTGCCCAATCCAACCTTGGTCAGCCACTCGACCGCTTTTTGTTTTGCCTCCGCGCTATTCATTCCGTCGAGAACGAGCGGTAACGAAGCATTTTCGATTGAGGTGAGAATTGGAATCAGATTGAAAAACTGAAACACAAATCCAATTTTGCGGCGGCGCAACTGCGCGAGCGCGTTATCAGACAGGTCGGCGAGCGAATGACCGTCAATCGTCACGCGCCCTTCGGTCGGGCGGTCGAGTCCGCCGAGCAAGTGCAACAACGTGGACTTGCCGCAACCGCTGGGACCCATCACCGCGATGATTTCTTTTTCGCTCACGCTGAGATTCACGTGGTCGAGCGCGACAATTGCCGTGTCGCCCTTGCCGTAGGTTTTGGTGAGGTTTTCGGCTTGGATGATTGGCATCTATGCTCCTAAAAATAATTCGCGCGTAGCATACACCCGCAAATTGAATTGTCAATGCACAGAACGGTACCGATTCACTGCTCGATCCCAAAGATTGCCATATTCGTTCCGCCCTCTTGCCGCGTCACCGCGCAATTGGTTTGAAAAACGCGGACAAAACGCGCGTCGGGCGCGAGCGCGGGATACCAATCCGGGAAAAAGATTGCGTACCGCGTGTTGCGTGAGAAAAGATATTCGCGCAGACGATTCTCGTCGCGGATAAACGGAATCACTTCGGGCGAGACCAGCCCCGCCAAATCAATGAACGGCTCGTCGTAATAATAACCGAGCGCGCCGATATCGTGCGCGGCAACGAGCGCGCCGCGCGGCGCGTTTGCCGCGACCCACCGCGCGGTCTGCACCATCTCGCAATCAATGATCGCGACATCGGTCGCGTACGCGTTCGCGCCGATGAACCAAAACGCGATCAGCGTCGCGGCGATTGACAGCGTCCACGTTGCGCGCACAACAAAATTCTGGACGCGCTCAAACAGCAGCGCGGTCCCGGCAACGCCGTAGACAACAATGAACGGAATAACCGGCATCTCATAGCGCCCGTGCTGATACGCGACCGGCAAGCGCGCGGCGTACAGCGCGGGCAGGA